>SVKJ01000005.1 GCA_015068525.1 Oscillospiraceae bacterium
TTTATAAATGGTGTACCTGAGGGAGTTTTATCAGGTGGCCAATATGATAAACTTATGAACAAAATGGGTAAAAAATCTAATGCAATTGGATTTGCAGTATATCTTGATGTTTTAGACAGGATTTAAGGAGAATTTAATATGTTAAATATTGCTTTGCCTAAAGGTCGATTAGGCGAGAAAGTATATTCAATGTTTGAACAGTCGGGATATGATTGCCCGTCTATAAAAGAAAACAACCGTAAGCTTATATTTGAAAACAATGAATTGAAATTAAGATTTTTCTGGGTTAAACCGTCAGATGTTGCCATATATGTTGAACGTGGTGCTGCGGATATAGGTGTTGCCGGTAAGGATATTTTACTTGAATATACCCCTGATATATATGAACTTTTAGATTTAAAAATCGGTAAATGTAAAATGGCAGTTGCCGCTAAAAAAGATTTTTCTTACGAAGATAAAAAAACTATACGTGTTGCTACAAAGTTTAAAAATATTGCTAAATCTTTTTATTCAAAAAAAGGAATGGATATTGACATAATTCATCTTAATGGTTCGATAGAAATTGCACCTATTCTTGACTTGTCCGATGTTATTGTTGATATTGTTGAAACAGGTACAACTCTTAAAGAAAATGATTTATGTGTTGTTGAGGACATTATTCCGATTAGTGCAAGACTTATTGCAAATAAGGCAAATTTTAAATTCAAAAATGAAATAATAGAAAAAATAACCGCTTCCTTAAAATCTCTTACGGAGGAAAAAAATGATTAAAATATTAGAATATAACAAAGTATCCAAAAATGAAATATTTTCCAGAACTACTGATACTGTTGACGTGTCACAAATTGTAACTGATATTATTAATAATGTTAAAGAAAACAAAGATAAGGCTTTATTCTACTACTGCGAAAAGTTTGATAAAGCAAAATTATCTTCTTTAGAAGTTACAAAAGAAGAAATTGAAGAAGGTTATAATAATGTTTCTAAAGATTTTATAGATGTACTTAAAAAAGCAGCAAAGAATATTACTAAATTCCATTCAAAACAGGTAAGAAACGGTTTTATTATAAATGATGAAGATGGTATTGTGATGGGGCAAAAAATTATTCCTGTTGACAGCGCAGGCTTATATGTTCCGGGTGGAACTGCAGCTTATCCATCTACTGTTTTAATGGATTCAATTCCTGCTAAAATTGCAGGATGCAAAGAGGTTGTTATGGTAACACCTCCTGATTTAAATGGTAAAATAAACCCTGTTATACTTGCTGCTGCTAAAATTGCAGGGGTTGACAGGATATTTAAAGTAGGTGGAGCACAAGCTATTGCCGCTCTTGCATATGGTACAGAAACAATACCAAAAGTTGATAAAATAGTGGGACCGGGTAATGCTTATGTTGCCGAAGCTAAAAAACAGGTTTTTGGTATGGTATCAATCGATATGATTGCAGGGCCAAGCGAAATTTTAGTAATTGCAGATAAAAACAGTAATCCATCTTATGTTGCAGCAGACCTTTTATCTCAGGCAGAACATGATAAACTTGCCAATGCTGTTTTAATAACCGATTCAACAGAACTTGCAAAAAAAGTTCAGGAAGAAATTGAAAAACAACTTACATTTCTTACAAGGGAAGAAATTGCAAGAGAATCAATAGAAAATTATGGTAAAATCATAGTTTGCAATGATTTAGCATCTGCAATTGAATTATCAAATGAGATTGCTCCTGAACATCTTGAGTTATGCGTTGATAATCCTTTTGATTATCTTGATAAAATACGTCATGCAGGCTCAATTTTTATGGGAAGATATTGTCCTGAAGCATTAGGTGACTATTATTCAGGCGCTAATCATACTTTACCTACAAGTGGTACTGCTAAATTTTCAAGTCCGCTTTCAGTTGACGATTTTATTAAGAAAACACAATATACATACTATACTAAAGATGCACTTAGCAGGGTATATAAAGATATATCTTTGTTTGCACAAAAAGAAGGTCTTACTGCTCATGGTAAAAGTGCTTTAATAAGATTTGAGGAATAAAAATGAGTAAATTTTTAAGTAAAAGATTTGAAACACTTTCTCCGTATGTTCCGGGAGAACAGCCGAAAATTAACAATCTTATAAAATTAAATACAAATGAATCTCCGTTTAAACCATCAAAAAAAGCGAGTAAGTTTGCAAAAAAAGAACTCGACAAATTAAATTTATATTCAGATCCTGAATGTTCTTTTCTTGTAAAAAAACTATCTGAAGTACTTGGTGTTAAGGATGAGAATGTTATTGTTACGAACGGTTCGGATGAAATATTAAATTTTGCTTTTATGGCTTATTGTGATAGCAAAACTTCGGTTGTGTTTCCTGATATTACTTACGGATTTTATAAAGTTTTTGCAAAACTAAATGGAATAGATTTTTTAGAAATTCCATTAAAAGAAGATTTTTCAATTGATATAAAAGATTATTTTAATTTATCTAAAACTATTTTTATTGCTAATCCTAATGCGCCGACAGGTTTATATCTTACACTTGAAAAAATTGAAGAAATATTAAAAAACAATAAGGATAATATTGTTGTAATAGACGAAGCATATATTGACTTTGGTAATGAAAGTTCAATTAAACTTATAGATTATTATGATAATCTGCTTGTTACAGGTACATTTTCTAAATCAAGGTCTATGGCGGGTGCAAGGCTTGGTTTTGGTGTGGCAAGTAAAAAAATAATTGAAGATTTAAATATGATAAGATATTCGACTAACCCCTATAATATTAATCGAATGACGATGGCAGCAGGATATGGTGTTTTATGTGACGAGAAATACACAAAAAAGAATATTGAAATTATCTGCGAAAACAGGGAATATCTTAAAAATCAATTAGCTGATTTAGGTTTTTCTTTTCCTGATTCAACTGCTAATTTTATATTTGCAAAGCATAATGCTATAAGTGGAGAAACTCTTTATAACGAACTAAGAAAAAGAAATATACTTGTAAGGCATTTTAAAGATGAAAGAATTAGAGATTATTTAAGAATAACAATCGGAACGAAAAAAGAAATGCAAATTCTTGTTTGTAATATTAAAAAAATCCTGGAGGAGCAAAATGAGAACAAGTGAAATTATAAGAAATACAAATGAAACAAAAATTTCATTAAACTTAAATTTAGATGGTACCGGAATAAGCAACATCGATACAGGATGCGGTTTTTTAGATCATATGTTAACACTGTTTGCAAGTCATGGTAAATTTGACCTTACCATAAAATGCGATGGAGATACTTATGTTGATTATCACCATACAGTAGAAGATGTCGGAATTTGCTTAGGTGAAGCATTTAATGAAGCATTATCTGATAAAAAAGGAATATTAAGATATGGATATATGATACTTCCTATGGACGAAAGTCTTATTCTTTCTGCAGTTGATTTATCTGGACGTGCATATTTAGGATATGGACTTTCTATTCCTTCTTTAAGAATTGGTACTTTTGATACTGAACTTGTTGAAGAATTTTTCTTGGGATTTGTAAGGTGTGCAAAATGTACATTGCATATTTCACAGCTCGATGGTAAAAACTCTCATCATATTATTGAGGGCGCTTTTAAATCAGTTGCAAGAAGTTTAAGAAAAGCAGTTTGTTTGAGTAAAAAATATCGTGATGAAATTCCTTCAACGAAAGGGGTTTTATAATGATAGTTATAATTGACTATGGTGTCGGAAATTTATTTTCACTTAAAAGTTCTCTTGATTCAATCGGGGCAGAAACTGTAATTTCGGGCGATATAGATGTTATAAAAAAAGCATCAAAAATTATTCTTCCCGGAGTTGGGGCATTTTGTGATGCAGTAAAGAAATTAAAAGATTCTTCCTTGTTTGATTTAATAATTGAGGAAGCTAATAACAAAAAGCCGATTCTTGGTATTTGTCTTGGAATGCAAATGCTTTTTGAAAAAAGTTTTGAAAATGGAGAATATGAAGGACTGGGACTTATTAAGGGCGAAGTAAGACCTATAAAAGAAATAATTCCCGAAGATTATAAAGTTCCTCAGATAGGATGGAATTATTTAAAATTTAACAATGAAAAACATCCTTTATTTAAATATATTAAAGAAGAAGATTATGTATATTTTGTTCATTCATATTACGGTGCTTTTTGCGACTCAGTAATTGCATATACTGAATATGGCGCCCCCATTACTGCCGCTGTTGCCAAAGATAATGTAATGGGATGTCAGTTTCATCCTGAAAAAAGCGGTGATGTAGGTCTTAATATTTTAAAGGCATTTTGTGAATGGGAGGTATAAAAAGTGAACATTTTTCCTGCAATAGATTTATATGATAAAAAAGCAGTTCGCTTATATAAAGGCGATTATAATAATATGACAGTTTATAGTGATAATCCTTTATCCATTGCAAAAGATTTCGAAAACGAGGGCGCAAAATTCGTTCATATTGTAGATTTAGAAGGCGCAAAGGACGGAAATACACCAAATATTGGAATTATAACTGATATAGCAAAAAATACAGATTTATTTATTGAAGTAGGTGGGGGAATAAGAAGTATTTCAGTTATTGATAAATATATTTCTTCGGGTGTTAACAGAGTGATACTTGGAACTTCAGCAGTATGTGATGAAGAGTTATTAAAAAATGCAGTTTCAAAATATAAAGAAAAAATTGCTGTTGGAATAGATATTAAAGACGGTTTTGTGGCAATAAAAGGCTGGACCGAAAAATCTCAGTATACTATAGATGTGTTTATAGAAAAAATGATTAATTTTGGTGTAACTACATTTATTTGCACAGATATTTCTAAAGATGGAGCAATGCAAGGGACTAATTTAGAACTGTATAAAGATTTATCTTTAAAATATAATGCGAATATTATTGCTTCGGGTGGTGTATCATCAATTGATGATATTAAAAAACTATCTGAACTTGATATATACGGAGCAATCATTGGTAAAGCATACTACTTAAAAGCAATTTCACTAAGAGAAGCAATTGAGGTGGCAGCAAAATGATTACAAAAAGAATTATTCCTTGCTTAGATGTTCGTGACGGGCGTGTTGTAAAAGGTGTTAATTTTGAAGGAATTTCAGACGTTTCTTCGCCAATAGAACTTGCAAAGTATTACAGTAAATCTGGTGCTGATGAACTTGTTTTTTATGATATAACTGCATCTTTTGAGGGCCGAAAACTTTTTACTGATATTTTAAAAGAAGTTGCAAGAAATATTTTTATTCCTTTAACCGTAGGTGGAGGTATAAATACTATTGATGATTTTGACAGGGTTTTAAAGTGTGGCGCTGACAAAGTCAGTGTAAATTCGGGTGCGATAAAAAATCCTGATCTTATTAAAGAGGCAGCTAAAAAATATGGGAGTCAGTGTGTTGTTATATCTGCTGATATAAAACGAGTTGATGGAAATTTTAAAGTTTTCGCTAAAGGCGGAAGAGAAAATACAGGACTTGACGGAATAGAATGGATAAAAAAATGTGTTGACTTTGGGGCAGGGGAAGTAGTTGTAAATTCAATAGATACGGATGGCGTTAAACAAGGATTTGATTTAGAACTTTTGGATAAAGTATGTAATAATGTTTCGGTTCCTGTTATTGCATCAGGAGGTGCCGGAAAGGTTTCTCACTTTACAGAACTTTTTCATAATGTACCTAAAGTTGATGCCGGTCTTGCTGCTTCAATTTTCCATTTTAAAGAAGTAGATATTAAAAATTTAAAAGAAGAACTTAGACGAAATAATATAGATGTGAGGTTATAAAAATGATAAATATAGATAATTTAAAGTTTGACGAAAAAGGGCTTATTCCTGCCATAGTAGTTGATGAAGTAACAAAAAAAGTACTTACATTAGCGTATATGAACAAAGAAAGTCTTAAAATATCAATGGAGAAAAAATTAACTTGTTTTTATTCCCGTTCAAGAAATGAATTATGGTTAAAAGGCGAAACAAGTGGGAATTATCAACATATTGTATCTATTACTGCAGATTGCGATAATGATGCTTTAGTTGTTGTTGTAAACAAAGATGGTCCTGCGTGCCATTTGGGAAATGACAGTTGTTTTGAAAATGAAATTTATAAAAATGAAGAATTATCAGATTTCTCTTTAACCAGTCTTCTTGAACTTTTAAAATCCAGAAAGGCAGAAAAAAAAGAAGGCTCTTATACAACCTATCTTTTTGAAAAAGGAATTGATAAAATATTAAAAAAAATTGGAGAAGAATCTACTGAAGTAATCATTGCAGGAAAAGCAAATGATAAAAAAGAAACTATCTATGAAATAGCGGACCTTGCATATCACGTTATGGTTCTTATGGTAGAAATGGGCATTTCTTATGAAGATATTCACAAAGAACTCGCGTCCAGACATATTATCGACCATAAAGTTAAACAGGAGAAAATGACAAAATGATTTTACAGGATTTTCATATTCACAGTACAGCATCTGACGGGAAAAATATGTTGGAAGATATTGTGAAAGCGGGAATAGATCTAAAACTTCAAAAAATAGGTTTTTCTGACCATAGTTATACCGAATTTGATTTAAGTTATTGTGTACCTTTGGATAGATTGCAGGAATACAAAGAGGAAGTAAAAAGACTTAAAAGTAAATATAAAAGTAAAATTGATATTTATCTTGGTATTGAAATGGACTATTATTCCGATATCTCCAAAGATGATTTTGATTATATAATCGGTTCTTGTCATTATGTGTATAAAGATAATAAATACTTATCAATTGATTATAAAAAAGAATATACAATAAATTTAGTAAAAGAATATTATCATAATGACTATTTGTTATTTGCTGAGGATTATTATAACAATATGGCTGATATTGTAAATAAAACAGGCGCAGATATTATAGGGCATTTTGATTTAATAACAAAATATAATGAAAATAATGAGTTGTTTGATATGAGAGGGGAAAAATACCTCTCTATTGCACGAAATGCTATCGATAAGTTAATTTCCTATAATAAGCCTTTTGAACTTAATACAGGGGCAATTTCAAAAGGATACCGCACAAATGCTTATCCTGACTTACCACTTCTTGAGTATATATATAAAAGGGGAGGAAAGGTAATTTTATCAAGTGACAGCCATAGTAAAGATAATTTATGTTATAAATTTGATGAATATGAAAATTTAATTAAAAAAATAGGTTTTAAAGATTATTTATTTAAGATTTAAAACTTAAGTAATCTTTTAAAATAGAAATATTGTGTGAACGCCACCATTGTTAAAAAAATAACAATGGTGGCGTTTGCTATATATAAACATTAATTTTTTAGATAGTAGTATTGCTTATTGTGTTCGTTTACGGTAAAAAAAGAAAGAAAGTAAAATACAGGGCAGTATGATAACAACATAAAATATTATTTTATATAATAATTGAATGATTAAAAATGTTTAATTATATAAAAACTGATTTAAATAAAAAACAATTAAATCAGCAATTACATCTAATAAAAGGAAATAAAAAATCTGTTTTAAATTTTTTCTTAAATACCAATGGTTATTAAAAATTTTTTTATTTAAATTTTTTAATATTAAATTGTTACACATAAGTTAAAATTTATTTTAATTATATAAATATTAAATAAATTTTATCACTAAATTTTTAGATTTAATTTTATATCATAATAATATGTTATGAAAGGAAAGAATTATTTTTAGTACTATATTAAATGATTTATCTATATTATTTCAAAGGGAATTGTGTTTTCTTTAATATAAATTTTTATACAAAATAAAAATTTTGTATAAAAATATTAAAATGAAAAAATAGATTTAATATTAATATTAGAATATATTAAAAACAGCCTGAATATTATTTTCAGGCTGTTTTTTAAAAATATCAGTTATAGATTACAATTAGTTATTTGTTTTGATAACATAAACTGCTTTTAATGATTCATCAACAATATATGTGAACACATAATCCCATTTATCAGGATGATCTTTATAAGAAAGAATTGTTCCTAATACATTATTATCTTCACCTGAACCTTTAGTTGCAGTAATTTCATTTGAACTATTGATTGTGAAGAACATTGTTGACGATGATGCTGTTAAGTTAATTACATCTGGCTTATCATATACATTATCACTATCTAAATCATTATTAAATCCATTTTCGCCAGGAATTAATTCAGTTATTTCAAGTCCTGTTTCTGAAATGCTATAAGGTGTAGCAAAGATATACGCATATATGCCGTCTATTAATGAAATTGATCTATCGGGATCATAATAGGTGTAAGATGAACTTAACATAACTTTTCTAAGTGGATACTCAGAAGTTGTAGTTAATTTTTCCTTATCTGTATTTGTGTGACCTGTAATAAGCTGTGGTGCATTTCCTGCTTTTGCTTCGCTTATATCAAGATAAACATATACATTTTCATTAATATCGCCATTTGTTTCTTTACCAAATCTAATTACATCACCTATATCAACATTTGCAATATAAGATTTATTTGCTACAGGACAATATGCAGTCGCTTCATTTCCGTTCTGGAAGTTGATTAATGTTAACTGAGTTTTTAATTCATCACTTACTAAAACATCTTTCATGTCTTTTACAATATATGTAGGTGTTGAATAGTTAACATCTTTTTCAACATTAGGTTCATAAGCAATAACAATATTAGCAGCTCCTGATTCACTTTCACCGATTACTAAAACGTCATAAGTAAAGTTGTTTTTAAAGTTTGAATATGTACGTTTTGCATAATCATTTGCTGAGAATCTGTCATTAGGTACTTCAAATACAATTGTTTTAGAATCAACTAATTTGTTTCCACTATCTAAACTAAAATATTTATTTGTAGAATTATATTTTGCTTCGCCATCATTATCCTGATAAATAATATTCATAGATTTATCAGTAGCAGAATTAACTGTTATAATTTCAATGATTTTACCCTGATTATTAAGTACATATTTAATTGGCTGTGCATATGTGTAATTTGCAGCATCAGAATTATAACCAACAGTTGTTGCACCGTTTATTAATGCAGTCATAACGTCTTGCATATCTGTTGTAGGAGTTCCGTCAACAGTTACTCTTTGATAAAAGTCGTATAATACAGATGAACCTGAAGTATAATCAAATAGTCTGATATTTGCTTCATTTCCGTCACCTGATGTTTTTATACCTGCATTTATTACATAACCGTATTTATATGTATTACCTGTAGAAAATTCAGCATAAGCAATACTGTCAAAAGCATCTATATAAAATGTACCGCTTGCGTTATAAACAATTTTATTTCCTAAATCTGTTCCCTGAATAAATGGAGATATAGTATATTGTTTAGAATCTAAAACAACATAATCTGTACCTTCTTCAGTAATTTTACCGGTTTTTTTAGTATCTGAAACTAAAATTCCAATATTCTGAATACCTGCTTGTAATGTTGGTATAGTTTGTTTTACTGAAATAATATTTCCTTTTTTGATACCTGATAATGTTAAATTACTTGTTCCCTTTTTAATTGAAACTACATAATCTAATTTGTCATCAACAGGAACTTTAATTGAAGAAACATTTGTGTCCCCTACTGTATTATCAACATATACTAAGTATTCTGATGTATCAACAGATTTTACAAGATAGTTTTTATAACTTTCAATTTCAACATAATCATATCCTGAACCTGAGTCAATTATTTTTATTGAACCGATTGTTGGAATATGTAAGTTGTTAGAAAACAAATCATTTTTTGCGATATTTTTTCCGTTATACATATAAACCGCATTATCACTTAATTTATAATTTATTGTTCTACCGGTAGTTTCATTTGTAACAGAAATATTTGCGGCATTAAAAATATTTACGTCTTTTGGAGCAATAACTACTTCATTAAGTTCAGATTTAGACATAAAATGTTGAATAACCTGGTTAACATTATATTCATCATATTTAACATACGCAATTACAGATAAACCAACCATATCTTTAATTTCTTCGAAATTACCTACTTTATAGTCTTTAACAATTCCGCCAGATGTAATTTCGATTTTATCTTCAGGAAGTTGGCTTTCGTTGTTATCAAGTCTGGTAGTTGAATTTGCTGTTACCATACCTGTAACTTTTGAAATTTTCATATAATCAGTAAGTAAATTGTGACCTTGATTTATATAATAAGATTCTTCACCATTTTTCTTTTCCATTAAGTCAACTTCAAGTGCATTATAAAGAATTTGTGCTATGATTTTTCTTGGTGCAGGCTGAGTTTGTGCCATTTCTGCATTTTTAATAAGTCCTAAATCTCTGCCTTGTGTTACATAACCTTCAGGCCATCCACCTTTATCTATAGCAACACTTTCGTAACCAAGCATTGCAACAACCATTTTAACTGCCTGTTCAAAAGTAACAGGTGCTTCAGGTCCAAAAGTTCCGTCACCAAAACCTTTAATTATACCCATATTACTTGCTGTTTTAATATCATATACTGCCCAATGATTATTTGCAACGTCAGTATAACCTGAGTCAGCAACTTCTGTGCCTGTTATACTTAAGTTTAATAATCTCATAAGTAAAGATGTTAATTCAGCTCTTGTAACCTCTTTGTCAGGTTTGAACTGTCCGTCTTCGTAGCCTTTAATAATTCCAAGTGATGATAAAACGTCAATTGCTTCGCCGTTGTTGTTATCTTCTGCTACATCTGGAAAATTAAGTGCAAAAACCTGCATCGAGAAGAATAGGCTTACGCATAATAGAATTGATAAGAATTTTTTTGTTTTTTTCATATTGATCCTCCTTTGTATGTAAGTCATATTTATATGATATCATATAATACAGTATTATTCAATATATTTTTTTATTGATTATTTAGAAAATTTTTCATTCTTAAATCTTCACCAATAAATTCTAAAATATCAAATTCTCCTATAAATCTTGAAAACAATCTTTCGCTGTAAATATCTTTTAGTTCAATTATAGACAGATTTGTTGATATTATGGTTTTTTTGTTATTTACAATTCTGGAATTAATCAGTTCAAAAATCGCAGTCAGTGTGTATGATGTTTTGAATTCTGTACCAAAATCATCTATTATAAGCAAATCAATATCATAAATATCCCTAACAATATTAATTGTATCGTAAATGGCATTTTCTCTGTTAAATTTATATTCTTCTAATATTTCACATAATTTAGCAGAAGACTGATAAAGAACATTCTTTCCTTTATCAAGCATTTTTTTTGCTATACAACTTGAAAGATAAGTCTTTCCTACTCCTGTGCTTCCGGTAAATAAAAGAGATTTTGTGCTTATATTATCAAAATTATCTATAAATTTTTTAACAAAAGATAATATTTTTTTCATATTTTCTTTTGGTGAAATATCATTTTTAGAAGATATTTTATCAGAATATATATCAAGGTTAAAATGCTCAAAATTCTGTTCGTCTATCATATAAGAAAGACGTGATTCTTTTTTTGCAATTTCATTTAAAATCTTAATTAAACAATCACATTGTTTATTATTTATATATCCTGTATCTTTACAATCCGGACAATCATATATAGATTCAAGATAGTTTTCATTATATCCGTTATCTTTAAGAATTTTTTTTCTTTCGAGTTCACATTGCTTAATTTTTTCTTTAATTTCTTCAGTTTGTTCTTTAGAATATGTACTTGAATTTTTCATATAACCATTAAATAAAGACAAGGTTTTGTTTTTTACTTCTAAATACTGGGGTAATTTATTTGTAATTTCTTCTCTTCTTTTTTCAAGTAAATATTGATTTTTTTCTCTTTTGTTTTCTAAAACGGTTTTTGCCATTTGGTATATTTTACTATTGTATGGCATTAAAACACCTCTTTTTAACTATTTTGTTTTTTTCTTAAAGCAGATAAAACATCAGAAGAATCATACTCTCTTTCTGTAAAGTTATTTAATTCATTCTTCTTTTTGGTTTTATTTATTTTGACTTCTGTATTTTCGTTTGTAAGTATTGAATTCATATATGGAAAAGATAATTTTCCAGTATTTAAAATAGTTGATTCAAAAGCTTTTTTAATTTCATCAAGAGTTTTATTTTTATTATAGTACCAATCGTCAATATATTTGATTTCTACATCAAAAAAATCACGTGATAGTTTAAACATAAGTTTAAGGTTACGGTAAAGATTTTCATCTTTAATGTTTTCATTTGAAATATATTTTTCGCAACTTTCATAACTTGTTAATCCCAGTTCTTTCCAGTTGATAGCAATTTTTGATATATAATTGAAATTTTTTATATTTTTTGAAATAGAATATTCTATTGCACAAATCAAAACATCATATGGTACTTTATGTGAATTGAGAATTTCATAAATATCAAGCATATCATTCTGAGTTAGTTCTTTACCATATATATCTTCTATAAAACTTATTTTCTTTTTTAATTCTTCATCAAGTTTTATATTATTTACCTTGTCTTTTATTTCGCTTTTTGATTCCCCTAAAGATAATTTTGAATAATTTTTATAAAATTCTCCAAGATTTACAAGTTCAAAATCAGAAGTTTCTTTATTTAAAACCATTAAATTATTTTCTTTAAGTTCGTTATAACAATATGTAATATCCTTTTTTGTTAAGGAAAGTTTTTTTGCAATTTCTGTTTCATTTATTTCCACTTCGCCAAGCGTACAAAGATATGTAAGATATAAATAAACTTTAATAGTTTCAGGAGAAAGTTTCTGAAAATGGTTTTCAAAAAAATCAAAAGGAAGCTTTAAAAATGATATAGATTTACTTTTTCCAAGTTTAATTTTTGTCTGCATTTTTAAACCTTTCTCCTTCCTTCATAAGCGTTAAGAAGAGTCCCTTCATCTGCATATTCGATATCAGAACCAACAGGTAATCCATTAGCCAGTCGTGTAATATTATTGCAGAAATTTCCTAAAAGTTTTGCAATATACATTGCTGTTGTTTCCCCTTCTACATTAAGATTGGTTGCAAGGATTATTTCTTCGACATCTCCTTTTGCAACCCTGTCAACAAGTTCCTTAATCTTTATATCATCAGGACCTATTTCGTTAAGAGGGCTGATAACACCATGTAAAACATGATATACGCCTTTAAATTCATTTAAGTTTTCCATTGCAATAACATCTTTTGGATTTTCAACAACACAAATTACATTTTGATTTCTTTTAGGATCGTGGCATATATCACATATTGTTTTATCAGTTACATTAAAACATTTTTCGCAAAAATTAACTTTTTCTTTAACACAAAGTAATGCATCGGAAAAGTTTTTAACATAAGAATAATCTTTTGATAAAATGTAAAAAGCAAGTCTTTGTGCTGATTTCTTCCCCACTCCGGGTAATTTATTGAATTCATCAATAAGTTTTGCAAGCGGTGCTACAAAATAATTCATATTTCCCCCAAATTAGAATAAACCGCCCAAATTTCCCATTCCGCCGGTTAATCTGCCTAATTTTTCTGTTTTTTCTTTTTCAACTTTTTTTACTGCTTCGTTAAATGCACTCATTATAAGGTCTTCTAACATCTCAACATCATCAGGATCAACAACATCAGGGTTAATTGAAATTTTTGTTATCTGGTTATTTCCGTTGATTGTTAAGTTTACTGCTCCTCCGCCTGTTGAAATATCATAGGTGGCTTCTTCAATTTCCTGCTGTGCTTTAATTAAGTTTTCTTGCATTTTTTGTGCTTGTTTTATCATATTATTCATATTTCCTCCGGGCATTCCACCCATTGGGAATCTTCCTTTTGCCATAGTAATTCACTCCTAATCTTCTAAATTAAATATAATTTGATTTTGTTCTGCAAGTTTGAATAAATCGTCAATAGGGTCTTCGTTTTTTACATCTTCTTTAACAAGTGTAAGACCTTGAAACTTAACAGAAACGTTAATATTATATGTATCGAATATTGCCTCTTTTATTATAATATCATATTTATTATTACTTGCAATATCCAATTTTGTTTTATTATCAAAAATAAATATTAAACCTGTTTTGTCAACTGTAATTTTAGTTGATAACATTATATTATCAAAAGCAATATCTTTTTTTGATATATTAACACTAAAATCTTTAAAGTTAAGTTTAATATATGATAAAATATCATTGTTGTTATTTTCTTCTGCAGGTTCTTTGATTTCTTCTTTTATCGTTTCTTTTTCTTCTTCAAGTGTTATTTTTTGAGGCTCGTCTGTAATATTTACATCTTCATAATCTGGGAAAGAAAAATCAGGAATAGAATAACCTTCTATACTGTTTTCATCTTCCTCATACTCTGAAGAAAAATTATATTCTTCCTCTACATCATTTTCAGTATTTTTAATATCCTCAAAGATAAAGCCATCGTCTTTATCATTTTCCATAGTTATACCGGTTTCTTTTATTTCAACCTCTTCGGTTTTTATTTCAGGTTGAATGACAAAACTATTTGAAGTTAGTTTTTTAATTTTTTCTTCAAGAACAGAAATTCTTTCCAGTAAAGAATTTATATCCGTGTCCGTATTTTTAGAAGCAATTTTTAAAAGAACAGTTTCAAATGATAGTTTTGGAGATGCAGAGTATTTTGCAATATTCTGGCCTTCAAATAATATTTCTATTATTTTAAGTATTCTTGGCAACGTAAGTTTTTCGCATTGTGATTTATACCTATCTAAAACTTCTTGTTCATTGTTTATTATAAGAGAGTAATCATCAGATGTTTTAATCATCATAAGATCTCTGAAATAATCAATAACATCTGTATAAAGCCTTAAGGTATCAATCCCCATGTTTATACCGCTATCAAGCATTTTAAGCGCTTCTCCTAATTTTTCATCTATAATCAAATCACAAAAATCTGATAAAAATTCGGGATCGGAAGCACCAATTATATTTGCAACATTTTTATAGTCTATTTTAGATATACCAAGAGCAAGACATTGATCTAACTTACTAAGACCATCTCTTAAAGAGCCATCTGCCGCTTTAGCAATAAGTTTAACTGCGGACTCAGTTACATCAATATTATCAGCCTCTGCAACTTTTCTTATACGCATTGCTGTATCGTTATATGTAATTCTCTTAAAATCGAATTTCTGGCAACGGGAAATTATAGTTGCAGGTATTTTATGAAATTCAGTTGTTGCTAAAATAAAAATAACATAATGAGGAGGTTCTTCTAAAGTTTTTAAAAGTGCATTAAATGCTTCAGTTGTAAGCATATGAACTTCGTCTATAATATAAACTTTATATTTTGCATTTGCAGGAGGATAAACTACTTCATCTCTTATATTTCTTATATCGTCAACTTTATTGTTTGATGCACCGTCAATTTCAATAACATCAAAAATACTGTTATTTAAAATACCTTTACATGTATCACATTCGTTACAGGGATTTCCGTTTACAGGGTTTTCGCAATTAACTGCTCTTGAAAAAATTTTAGCAGTAGAAGTTTTCCCTGTTCCTCTTGAACCGCAAAATAAATAGGCATGAGCAATTTTCTTATTATTTATTTGATTTTTTAATGTTTCTACAATATGGTCCTGACCGACAACATCTTCAAAAACAGACGGTCTCCATTTCCTGTATAAAGCCTGATATGCCATATTTACCTCCCATATGAGTATATTAATATAAAAAACCGTACAATCAAAACTCGAATATCAATAATATGCGGAACTTTTGCAGCCGGCTCGGATTCGGCAACCTTAGGGCACATACTAAAAATTGCTTATCGCTGCTTCGTTCCCGACCTGACGAGGTTCACAACATAGTATTGCATAAGACCAAATCTTCATCACTACTTACAAACACCAGCCACACTATTAATACCCTCATAATGATATTCACCCCTGCTATAGCGGATTGCAGGTACAGGGCACCGCTAACTCCCCAGCTAGTACGGAATGGTATATTAACCTAATAAAATTAGGATAATATCATATTATAATTATACTATATATATAATATTTTTACAAGTTATTTATTAAAAAATTATTTAACAATTAAGGAAGTTCCTGTCATTTCTGCAGGTTTTTCAATACCCATTATATCAAGCATTGTAGGGCATAAATCAGAAATTCTTCCTTCTTTTAATTTTATATTATCTTCACCAATGATAATAAGTGGCACAGGATTTGTTGAATGGGCAGTAACAACTCCCTGTTCTTCGTTCCACATAAGATCAGCATTACCATGGTCAGCTGTAATTAATGCAACTCCACCTTTTTCGATAATTTTATCAATAACCTGACCAACGCAATCGTCGACTGCTTTTACAGCTTTTACCGCTGCATCAAAATCACCTGTATGACCAACCATATCACAGTTTGCAAAATTAAGAATTATAACATCATACATATCTTTTTCAATACGCTCAATAACATTATCCTTAACTTCATACGCAGACATTTCAGGCTGCATGTCATAAGTTGCAACTTTAGGAGATGCAATAAGGCACCTGTCTTCCCCTTCGTAAACTTCTTCTTTACCACCGTTAAAGAAGAAAGTTACATGTGCATATTTTTCGGTTTCTGCAATTCTTAATTGCTTCAAACCTTTTTTACTTACTATTTCACCGAATGTATTAATAAGTTCTTCAGGTTTAAATGCAACTGAAACATTAGGCATCGTTGCATCATACTGTGTGAAGCAAACATACTTTACAGGGAAAAATCCTTTTTCTCTTTTAAAACCATCAAAGTTTTCGTCAACAAAAGTTCTTGTAATTTCTCTTGCTCTGTCAGGTCTGAAATTAAAGAAAATAACAGAAGAGTTTTCTTCAATTGCTTCAGCGCCATCAATTACACAAGGAATAACAAATTCGTCCACCACTTCATTTTTATATGAATTTTCAATAGCAGTTACTGCATCAGGTGCGTTATCTCCTTTTAAAAGCACCATTGCATCATATGCTTTCTGAACCCTTTCCCATCTGTTGTCACGGTCCATAGCATAGTATCTTCCCATAATAGTTGCTATTTTACCTACGCCTGTTTCTTTAATTTTTTCTTCTAATTCTTTAATATAATCAATTCCACTTGAAGGAGGAACATCTCTTCCGTCAAGTAAAGCGTGAACATATACTCTTGTAAGGCCATTATCTTTTGCGAGTTTTAAAAGTCCATAAAGGTGTTGGTTATGAGAATGAACACCGCCGTCTGATAAAAGACCTATTAAATGAAGTGCAGTATTATTATCTTTACAGTTTTTTATTGCATCTAAGAACTCTTTCTTCTCAAAAAAATCGCCGTCTGAAATAGATTTTGTTATTCTTGTAAGTTCCTGATATACAACTCTTCCTGCACCAATATTTGTATGCCCTACTTCAGAGTTACCCATTTGACCATCAGGTAGTCCGACATCCATACCGCTGGCAGATAATAATGTATTAGGATACTTTTTTAAATATCCACTGATGTTACCTTCTCCTGCGGCAAAGATAGCATTTCCCTTTTCAGTTTTATTATACCCATATCCGTCAAGGATAAGAAGTGCTATAGGTTTTTTCATATTAATTTATCCTTTCAAATTAACAAAAGTCCACTATATTAGAAAAATCTTCTGATTTTAATGATGCTCCGCCAATCAAGCCACCATCGATATCAGGTTCTTTCAATAATTCATCTGCATTTTTAACATTCATACTGCCGCCGTAAAGAATTTTGATTTCATTAGCAATTTCTTCGTTATACAGATCTTTTACACATTCTCTGATATATTTGCAAACTTCATTTGCCTGTTCACATGTAGCAGTTTTACCTGTTCCTATAGCCCAGATCGGTTCATAAGCAAAGACTACTTTTTTAATATCTTCTATAGATACGTCTTTCAGTGCTTTTTCAACCTGACCTTTAACTAATCCAAGAGTTTCGTTGTTTTCTCTTTGTTCTAAAGTTTCACCAACGCAAACAATAGAAATAAGATTTTTTTCAATTGCTTTTAATACTTTTTTATTAACTGTTTCATCGGTTTCATTATAATATTCTCTTCTTTCTGAGTGACCGATAATAACATAAGTTACGCCAAGTTCTAAAAGCATATCTGCTGAAATCTCACCTGTATATGCTCCGTTATCAAGAAAATGCATGTTTTGAGCACCTACTTTAACAGGTGTTCCTTTTGTTAATTTTACAGCATCTGATATACTTGTATATGGTACACATATAACAACGTCACAGTTAGGTTCAGTAACTTTTTTTGTAATTTCCTCAACTAAAGTAACAGTTTCACTAACTGTTTTATTCATTTTCCAGTTTCCTGCAATTAAAATTTTTCTCATGGTTTTATTCCTCCGTCTTATTTGTCATTTAATACATCAATTCCAGGAAGAACTTTACCTTCTAAGAATTCCAAAGAAGCGCCTCCACCTGTTGAAATATGGGTCATTTTATCAGCAAAACCAAGTTGTTCAACTGCAGCAGCAGAGTCACCGCCTCCGATAATTGTTACAGCATCTGCTTCAGCCACAATTTTAGCAATTGATTTTGTACCATTTGCAAAATTAGAAAATTCAAATACGCCCATAGGTCCATTCCATATAATAGTTTTAGCATCTTTTAATGTTTCTTCAAATAAAGCAACTGATTTTTCGCCAATATCAAGTCCCTGATATCCGTCAGGAATTTTACCTGCATCAGCAAGTACAATTTCAGTATCATTGCTAAATTCTTTACCGCAAACATTATCAACTGGTAAAAGAAGTTTAACGCCTTTTTCTTCTGCTTTTTTAATAAGTTCTTTTGCAAGTTCAACTTTATCGTCTTCACAAATTGAATCTCCGATATTACCACCTAACGCTTTAGAGAAAGTATATGCCATACCTCCACCGATAACAAGTGCATCAACTTTTTCAATTAAGTTTGTGATAACACCGATTTTATCAGAAACTTTTGCTCCACCTAAGATTGTAACAAAAGGTCTTGCAGGATTAGATAAAGCTTTACCCATAATATCAATTTCCTTTTTAATTAAGTAACCGCATGCTGAAGGTAAAAATTCGGCAACACCTGCTGTTGATGCGTGTGCTCTGTGCGCTGTACCAAACGCATCATTAACATATAAATCAGCCATTGATGCTAATTCTTTTGAGAATTCTTTGTCATTATCAGTTTCTTCTTTGTGGAATCTGACATTTTCTAAAACAAGAACTTCTCCTTCTTTTAGTTCATTTGCAAGTTTCTTTGCAGAAGGACCGATAACATCTTCAGCAATTTTAACATCTTTGCCTAAAAGTTCAGCCAGTCTTTTTACTACAGGTTTTAAACTGTATTTTTCATTAAATTCTCCCTTTGGTCTTCCTAAATGACTGCAAAGAATAACTTTTGCATTATTATCAATTAAATATTTAATTGTTGGTAATGCACCGACAATTCTATTATCGTCAGTAACATTTTTGTTTTCATCAAGCGGAACATTAAAATCTACACGTACTAAAACTTTCTTTCCGCTAACCTGAAGGTCTTCTACTGATTTTTTGTTTAACATAATATCACCTCATAAATTTTTCTTTATTTAAAAATACATTTTTATCACACTTTTAATATTTTACTATATTTTTTCAAAAATTTCAACAAAATATGTTAAATTATTAACACATTTTAATATTTTGTCAATTTTCCGGTATTTTTAAGTTCCTTAAAATTATGCTGACGCATTGCTTCATAAGCAATAATTGCAACTGAGTTTGATAAATTAAGGCTTCTTGCATCAGAAATCATAGGTATACGCATTGCATATTTCATATTATCAAAAAGCAGTTTTTCATCAAGTCCTTTGGTTTCCTTACCAAATAAAATAAATGAATTGTCTTCATATGAAATATCACAATATGTTTTATCTGCTTTTGTTGTTGCGAAATACATTCTTTTATCTTTATTTATTTCCATAAACTCGTCAATGTTTTCATATACTTTAATATCAAGTAAATGCCAGTAATCCAGCCCTGCTCTTTTAACATGCTTGTCGTCTATAGAAAAGCCAAGCGGTTTTACAAGATGAAGTGTTGCTCCGATTGCTGCACATGTTCTTGCGATATTTCCTGTATTCTGAGGAATTTCAGGTTCAACGAGTACAATATTTATAGCCATATTTTTTACCTTACTTCCTGTTTAATATAGTTAACAAAACTTTCTATTTTTTTAAGTGCTTTCTTGATTTTGTCAAGTGAATATGCATAAGAAATTCTAACATAACCTTCTCCGCACTCACCAAATGCATTTCCCGGAATAACTGCCAGTTTTTCCTTTTCCAAAAGTTTTTCGCAAAATTCATTTGATGAAAGACCTGTTGATTTTATACATGGAAATACATAAAATGCCCCTAACGGCTCAAAACATGAAAGACCAAGTTTATTAAGCCCATCAACTAAAACACGTCTTCTTATATTATACTCTCTTTTCATCATTTCAATATCGCCGTCTCCGTATTTTAACGCTTCGATTGCTGCATATTGACTTGTAGTTGGAGCAGACATAATAGCATACTGATGTATTTTAATCATAGCAGCTATGATATCTTTGTTGCCAAGCGCATATCCTAATCTCCAGCCTGTCATGGCATAAGATTTTGAAAATCCGTTAATAACAATGGTTTTTTCTTTCATTTCAGGAAACTGTGCAATAGATGCATGTTCTTTTTCGTATGTAAGTTCTGAATATATTTCATCAGATATTACCATTATGTTTTTATCTTTTATTACTTCTATAATTTCCTCTAAGTCTTCTTTTGTCATTATAGCACCAGTCGGATTGTTTGGATATGAAAGAATAAGAAGTTTTGTTTTATCTGTTATTTTTTCTATCAGTTCTTCTTTTGTGAGTTTAAAATTATTTTCCTCTTTAGTAGTTATTGTAACAGGTGTTCCTCCTATAAGATTAACACAAGGTTTATAACAAACAAAAGAAGGTTCAGGAATTAAAACTTCATCACCCGGTTCAATTAATGCTCTTATTGCAGCATCAACTGCTTCACTGCCTCCAACTGTAACAAATACTTCATTTTTAGGATTGTATTTTATATTATATTTCCTTAAATAGCAATTAGCAATTTCTTCACGAAGTTCCATTAATCCCCAGTTGGATGTGTAGTATGTATGACCATCTTTTAAAGATTCAATCCCTGCATTTCTTATATGCCAAGGTGTAACAAAATCAGGTTCTCCAACTCCTAAAGAAATAGCATCCTCCATTTCATTTACTATATCAAAAAACTTTCTTATTCCTGACGGAGGTATATTTTTTACAACATTTGAAAGAAAGTCTTTTGGTTCTTTAATATTGCTCAAAGCGAAATCACTCTTCTTTCATCAGTCTTTTTTTTGTTTAATACTATTCCATCTTGTTTATATTTTCTTAAAACAAAATGTGTTTTTGTTGAAATAATTCCCGTCATTGGAGAAATTTTTTCAGCAACAAAGAGGGCGATATCTTTCATACTGTTTCCATCAATTTCAACTAAAATATCAAAACCACCCGACATAAGAGTCACAGATGAAACCTGAGGAAATTCTCTTATAATATTATCAGCAATTTTTTCAAACCCCATACCCTGTTCAGGAGTAACATTCAGTTCTATATATGCAGTAACTCTGTCATCTCCTATTTTATCCCAGTCAATTAAAGTTTTTGAACCGAAAATAATTTTTTCTTTTTCAAATTCATTCATTATTTCTTCAACAGTTTTTTCATCTGTTGCAACCATAACTGCAATTTCTTCATTAGTAAGTTTAGCATCTTTTTCAACAATGCTTAAAATTTGTTTTTTTAGTTCCATAATATTTACACTCCTTTTATTTTGAATTTTCTTCTAAAAGATTTTGTTTAATTTTCCATAAGTTTTGAGATAAGTCTACATAATACTTATGAGGATTTTCAAATCTTTTAACTTCATCCCAAATCTTAGAAAGTTCATTTATACTATATTCTCTTATATCATCAAGTTTGGGAACATCATATATAAGTTTACCCTTATCCATTATTTTTACAAGCAATTTTTCTGCTTTGAAATCAACTATGGTTTTTTTCTTCCATGTATATTCCGGATCAAATAAAACATAAGGTGATTTTTCATCTATAACTTCGTCATGAAGTGTTATAACATCAGCTATTGCATTTTTTGTTTTATTGTCGTAAAGTCTGTAAAGATTTTTAAAAGAAGGATTTGTAATTTTACCTACATTTTCGCTGATTTTAATTTTCGGGATTTCTTTACAATCCTTAAATACTGATACTAATTTGTATACACCGCCAAAAACAGGTTCTGACTTTGATGTAATAAGCCTTTCCCCAACACCAAATGTATCAATTTTAGCTCCTTGATCTAAAGTGTCCCTTATAATTATTTCATCAAGAGAATTTGACGCAATAATTTTCACATCATAAAAACCATTTTTGTCAAGTTCTTCTCTGATTTTTTTACTTAAGTATGTTATATCTCCGCTGTCAATTCTGACACCTTTGGGTCTATATCCTTTTTTAACAACAACTTCATTAAAAACTTTTATTGCATTAGGAAGACCTGATTTTATGACATTATAAGTATCAATAAGGAGTGTGCAATCATTCGGGAAAATATTTGCGTATGTTTTAAAAGCCTCATATTCACTGTCAAACATTTGAACCCAACTGTGTGCCATTGTTCCAAGCGCAGGAATATTAAACATTTTATCAGTTATTGAACAGGATGTTCCAACACAACCCCCAATGTATGCTGCTCTGGCTCCGTATATTGCACCGTCTTTTCCCTGAGCACGTCTGGAACCGAATTCCATAACTGCCCTGCCTTTTGAGGCTCGTACAATTCGTGATGCTTTAGTCGCAATCAATGATTGGTGATTAACAGTTAAAAGCAGCATTGTTTCAATAAGTTGAGCCTGAATGACAGGTCCCCTTACAACAACTAATGGTTCGTTAGGAAAAACAGGAGTACCTTCTTTAACAGCCCATATATCACATTCAAACTTAAAATTTTTAAGATATTCTAAAAAACCTTCACTGAATATCTTTTTACTTCTTAAGTATTCTATGTCATCATCTTCAAACTTTAAATCTGAAAGGTATTCAATAAACTGTTCTAAACCTGCAAAAATAGCATATCCGCCATTATCCGGCACTTTTCTGAAAAACATATCGAATGTAACAATAGTATCTTTATGTCCGCTGTCAAAATATCCTTGCGACATTGTAAATTCATAAAAATCTGCAAGTAATGTTAAATTCTTAATCATTTAAATCTTCTCCGTTTTTCTGGTTTTGTTTTTTAGATACAATTATTGTTTTATAATTAGTATATGTTACCATCCCGGGTTTTCCTCCGGGAATCTTTTTAACATATTTTATATTGGTATAATCAACTGTTATTTTATCATTAGAATCTTTTGAAAAGAAACCTGCATATTCTGCAGCTTTTAAAATTGCAGATTCTGAAAAGTCACAACCTTTATATTTTAAAAGTACATGAGAACCGGGATAATTTTTTACATGAAACCATAAATCATTTCCTTTAGATAGTTTGAATGTGATATATTCATTCTGTTTACTGTTTTTACCTACTAAAATTTCAAAACTATCTTCGGTAATAAAGGACATTATATCTAATTTTTCCTGTTTTTTTCTCTTATTTATATTCTTTTTGTTAGTTTCTATATATCCCTCATTTGATAATTCATCTTTTATATCATCAATATCTTTTTGTGACTGAGCTTTTTCTAAGAAAGCAAGTTCGCCTTCAAGATATATCAATTCATTTTTTGATTTTTCTATTTGTAAAACTGCTGTTTCTATTGCCTTTTGCCCTTTTTTATATAGTTTATAATATTTTTCAATATTTTTTGATGGCGAAAGTTTTTCGTCAAGTTCTATTGTTATATCTTCATTTGAATAATAATTATAAAGGTTTACAGACTTTTCTCCTCCTTTTAACATATATATGTTAGCAGATAAAAGTTCTCCTTTCAACTTATATTCATCATACTTATCTTTATTTAGAATTATATCGTTGTGTATATCAATTTTTTTCTTTATTTTTTCTATATGGTTATTTATAAGTTTAGTTAAATTCTGACTTCTTATTTTGATCTTTCGTGAAAAATGAAGTTCATTATAAAAATTATCAATCATTTCACTTGGACTGTCAAAATAAACTCTTTTATAAAGTTCTCCGTATTGTTCAAGTTTTATTACTGAAAAAAACTTCGGTGTACCAAATGAATCATATAATATGTTAGGTGTATAGTTATTGTTTTTAAATTCAGCTAAAGACATTTTTATTTGATTAAATAAGGTTGCTTTCTTTATAAGGTCATTTTTTAAAAGAATTTCTTTACAAGAGTTTAAACCTTTGTACGCGATTTCTCGCGAAACAATGGGAGATATTCCAACAAAATTATCAATCATAAATTTATCGGCATTAATCTCATTGTCTGAATATAATATATCTCTTATTTCATCTTCGTTATATTCACTGAAATATTTTTTATCCTGCTCGGGTGCGTTTTCATATACAAGTCCCGGCAACAATTGCCTTTTAGATGACACAGTAAAGTCAATATGCTTTACACAATCAATTATAGTATTATCACTATTTAAAAGGATTATATTACTGTGCCTTCCCATTATTTCTACAACAAGATATTTTGTTACAGCATCGCCAAGTTCATTATAAGAACTTATGCCAATTTTTAATACTCTGTCAGTTCCGGCTTGGGTAAATGATAAAATTTTCCCCGATGAAATATGTTTTCTAAGGAGCATACAAAAAAGCGGAGGTGTGTCAGGATTTACATAACTGTTTTTTGTTAAATTTATTCTTGGATAATTAGAATCGGCACTAATGAACAATTTATAGTTTTCCTTATAACCTCTTAGTGATAAAACTATTTCGTCTTTTTCGGGCTGATAAATTTTATCAATTCGTAAGTCTTTTAATTTTATATTAAATTCATTTATCAGCGCTTTTAAAACCAAACCGTCAAATGCCACTTTGTTTCTCCTTATAAATTAAAATTTTTGTTAATTTCTAAAACCATTTCCTTATTGTCTTTTGAATTGATAATTCTATTGATTAAATTTTCAGTTACATCAAAAGAATTTTTATCACTCATAGCTTTTCTTAAATTCCACATAGCCTGCATTTCATCTTTATCAAGCAACAAATCTTCTCTTCTTGTGCCTGATTTAGTTATATCTATTGCAGGGAAAATTCTTTTTTCGGAAAGTTTTCTGTCAAGATGAACTTCCATATTTCCTGTTCCTTTAAATTCTTCAAATATAACATCATCCATTCTGCTTCCTGTTTCTATTAAAGCAGTAGCAAGAATTGTTAAAGAACCTCCGTTTTCTATGTTACGTGCTGCACCAAAAAACTTTTTAGGTTTATATAAAGCAGCAGGATCAAGACCTCCCGATAATGTTCTTGCAGAAGGTGTTATGGTTAAATTATAAGCACGTGCAAGTCTTGTCAGACTGTCAAGAAGTATAACGACATCTTTTTTATGTTCTACAAGACGCATTGCTCTTTCCAAAACCATTTCGGAAACCACGGTATGATTTTGAGGAAGTTCATCAAAAGTTGAATAAATTACCTCTGCATCAATACTTCTTTTTATATCTGTAACTTCTTCAGGTCGTTCGTCAATTAAAAGAACAATCAAAGTTATTTCAGGATTATTTTTTGTTATACTGTTGGCAATATCTTTTAAAAGCGTTGTTTTACCTACTTTAGGAGGTGCAACAATCATTCCCCTTTGTCCTTTGCCAATTGGTGCAATAAGGTCAATAAGACGCATTGGATATCCATTCTTAGATACCTCTAATTTTATTTTTTCATCAGGAAAAATTGGTGTCAGAGAATGAAAATCCTGTCTTTTTATAGCTGCAACAGGAGAGTCGTTGTTTATTTTATCTATATATATAAGAGCAGCAAATTTTTCTCCTTCTCTTTGCATTCTTGATTTTCCTAAAATCCAATCCCCTGTTTTTAGGTTGAATTTTCTTATAAAGGTAGGAGAAACAAAAACATCATTTGGTCCTGATAAATAGTTATCACTTCTTACAAACCCATAACCATCCTCTAAAACTTCTAAAATTCCTTCAACATGAGAAGAAAAATCATTTTCGTTATTTTGTTGTGGTGTTTTTAATTCCTGTGCTTTTAATATTTCTTCTATAAGTTCTGCTTTCTTATATTTTGAAATATTTTCAATAGACAATTCTTTCGCATATTCTTTTAAATCACTAAGTTTTCCGTTAAGTAATTCACTTTTTGTTTTCATTTATTATTCCTTTCTTTATTATAACATACCTCGTTTATTTAAGAAAAGTGCAACTATAACTGTTGTTGCAAGCGATAGTCCAAATGGAAACCAAAAATTTGCTAAAGGTAAATTAACAACATTCATTCCGTAAAAAGATGCAATCATAGTTGGAACAGCCATTAAAATTGTAATTGATGTTAAAACTTTCATTACAATATTTAAATTGTTTGATATTACCGAAGCAAAAGCATCCATAGTTCCGCTAAGAATACTGCTGTAAATGTTCGACATTTCGATAGCCTGCTTTGTTTCAATTAAAACGTCTTCAATAAATTCCTGATCGTCTTCATACATTTTGATATATGAACCTCTTTGAAGTCGTTTAATGGTTGATTCATTTGCTTTTAATGATGTTGAAAAGAACACAAGGCTCTTTTCTAAATCAAGCAGTTGAATTAATTCTTTATTTTTTAATGATTTATGAAGTTCTTTTTCAATATTTGATGATCTTCTGTCTATTTGTTTAAGATAAAAAAGAAATCTTGTTGACACTTTATAAAGAATTTGCATAATAAAGCGTGTTTTTAAATTTGTATAAACATTTCTTACAGTTCCTGAGATAAAACTGTTTATGGAAGATGTATCTTTAATGCAAACAGTAACAATACACTGAGGAGCAGTTATTATTGCCAGAGGAATTGTTCCGAAAATAACTTTATTGTCTTCATTTTCCAAAGTTGGAACGTCAATAAGAATAAGAGTTTGATCATCTTCTGACTCAACACGGGAAGTTTCTTCAATATCCAATGGAGCACTTAAAAATCCCATATCGAGATTATAACTGTCATTTAAAAAAAGAAGTTCTTCTTTAGTGGGTTCAACCACGTTTATCCAACATCCATTTTCAAAGTCATTAATTTCTTCAATTTTTAAATCTATTGTTTTGTAATACTTAATCACTTAAAATCACCTCTTATAATCGGATATGTTGGTTTAAAACCTAATATATCAACATTTTCATTATACATTATTTTACAAATATATGATTTTTCCATATCTTTTCCCACAAAATCGTATATTTTTGTTGTCGGAAAATACGAAATAACCATAATTATAAGATAACAAATAAATATACCTTGTACAAAACCGAAAAAAGCACCTAAAATCATATTTATTGGGCCTATAATAATTATTTTATTTATAAAAGTCCCTAATTTCCGAACAAAGAAAGCAAGTATCGACAGACCAATAAATAGAATAATTATACTTATAACATTTACTGTCAAGACAGCAAGTGCGTCTGTTGCCGTTGATAGAAGATTATCTATAGCATTTTTTGAAGATACAACAATTGACTCTTTTAAAAATGACGGAAGTTCAGAAAGAAATTCGGGTATTGATGTAAAAAGAAGATTGTTGTTTTGCAAAGTAGAACTAAGCCAGTTATGTATTATATCATATAAAGAAGTAGAAATTAAAAATTTCGATACAGTTGGATACAAAAACCAGGTCAGAATTCCAACAATAAAAAACGAAAGCAAATCAAATATTGCTTTTACAAGACCTATTCTCAGACCTCTTATTACAAAAAATGCTATAATAAGTATAATTATTATACCAATAAAAGATACATTCATACTATCACCTAATTAACAATTCTTATTTCTGAGTTTCCTATCAAAACAAATTTATTTTTTAAAAAGAATGCTTTTTGCAAATCTTTATTATAGTCGATTTTTCGAAGTAACATTCCGTTTTTTGATAGCAAAATAACTTCTCTTAAGCTACATATTAAAATATTTCCGTTGTCAGAATCAATATTTAATATATCATATTCCGATTCATAGGAACCAACTAAATTTCCTTTGTTGTTAACGACCTCAACAACGGTACCGTTACCACTTTTACTTCCAAAAGAAAGTGCTATGGAACCATTACTTAATTGTTTATAACAAGTAAGCATTTTATTGTTAAAATTATATGAATTAATAAGTTCTCCGTTTACATTAAAATAGTATGTTCCTACATCACTAAGAACTATAATATTATTTTTGTTATAAAAATTTATATTAGTGAAAAAAGTATTTTCAAAAGTCATTTCACTATAAGGATCAGCATTTGAAATATCAAAGAAAATAATTTTTGAGTTAAAAATACCGGTTGATAATTCAGAGGTAACTATGACAAGTTTATTCGTTGCAGCAGAATATGTTGCATCTAAAATGTTATTAACGCCCGAATGCCATTTGAATTTTTCTTTACCGTCATAAGAATATAAAATTACCTGGTTTTTTGCATTTGAATCTTCAGCAATAACCAAAAACTCTCCATTATTAAAAGGTTTGGCAAAAATGATTTTGGAATTTATATTTATTGTTGCAGTTATTTTATTGTTATTAAATACAATTGCTCCCACGCCACCTTTATCATATGCAATAACATAATCGTCACATGCTTTTAAATTAAGATTATTATAATGGGAAACTGAAGCGGAAATAGTAGAAAATTTATTAAATTCTACCTGTTCGCCCTTTATATTGTAAGCTGTAATATTATTTCCTGAAGTGGTTATGAGTACATTTTTAAACCTTATAAATTTTGGAGAAATACTTTCATTTAAAGTAATTATAGGATTATTATCAGATATTGGATTGCCTGCTTTATAATATAAACCTTTAATAAATTGATTATTAACGAGAAAATATCCTATTAGAACAATAAATATAATTAAAATAATACTGATTATTCTCTTTTTCCTTTTTTTCAGTCTTTTTGCTCTTCTTTCACTAATCATAAACAACCTCTTTTAAAAACAAACCATGAGCCGGAACTGTCATACCGGCAAGTTCTCTGTTTTTATTTAGTATAATTTTTTTTATGTCATCAGGATTAAGTTTGCCGTTTCCGACATTTACAAGAGTACCTACTATTATTCTTACCATATTATATAAAAATCCGTTTCCGCAGACCTCTATTTCAATAAATTCATCTTTTACTATAATGTCTATATTATATATAGTCCGGACTGTATCAATAATAGGACTTCCCTGTGCCATAAAACATTTAAAATCGTGTGTGCCTTCAATGAATTTTTTTGCAAGAATCATTTTTTCAACATCTAATGGAATTTTATAATGATAAGTAAATCTATTGTAAAAAGGATTTTTGATTTTAGCAGTGCTTATTATATATTTATATGTTTTATTTTTTGCAGAAAATCTTGAATGAAAATTTTCATCAGCCTCAGTACAAGTCAGAATTGATATATCAGGAGGTGTAACAGTATTTAGCGCAACAGGAAATTTATCGCATGGAATACTTGAGTTTGTTTTAAAGTTAAATGTATAACATATAGCGTGAACACCCGCGTCGGTTCTTCCGCAACCAATTATATCAACATCTTCTTTGGTAAGTTTAAAAACTCCGTCTTTTAGTGCTTTTTCAATTGTAATATCCTCTTTTTGAATTTGAAAACCATGATAATTTGTACCGTCATAAGACATGGTAAATTTCAAATTTCTCATAATATTACCCTTTCTTTAAAATCCTTTGAATTCAAATGGAGTATATCCTATATAGATAGCAACACCCATAAATAAAATAAATATAAGCGATGCATATAAATCTCTTATTCCAGGTTTAGAAGTACGAAGTCTTGTTCGGTTTACTCCGCCGTTATAACATCTTGACTCCATAGCCACAGCAAGTTCGTCTGCTCTGCGAAATGCGCTGATAAAAAGCGGAACAAGAACAGGGATAACTGCCTTTCCCCTTTTAATAAGTCCTCCTGATTCAAAATCAGAGCCTCTTGCCTTCTGGGCTTTTATAATTTTATCAGTTTCTTCAATTAAAGTAGGAATAAATCTTAAAGCAATGCTCATCATCATTGCAAGTTCATAAGCAGGTACACCTATTTTAACAAACGGTTTTAAAAGTTTTTCTATACCGTCAGTAAGCATAATGGGTGATGTGGTATATGTTAAAAGAGAACTTCCGATTACAAGAAAGATAATTCTCAGTGCCATAAAAAGCGATGTAAAAATACCTTCATAAGTTACATCCCATATAATAAAAGTGAATGCTTTTTCTCCTCCGGTCATAAATAAATTTAAAATAACCGTGAATATTACAAAGAATAAAATCGGTTTTATACCTTTTATTAAAAATTTAAAAGGAATGTTAGAACATTTTACTGTTAATATCAGAAATATTAAAATAATTAAAAATCCAACAAAACCTTTAATAAAGAAAACTGAAATCATAAAAAGCAAAGTTAAAATAATTTTAATTTGGGCATCTAATTTATGAACAATAGATGACACAGGATAAAATTGCCCTAGTGTAATATCAGAAATCATTTGATTTACCTCCTTTTTTAAGAAGGTCTTTTATAACTTCTTTGGCTCTTTCTACAGTATAAACATCATCGGGAATATCGTATCCTTGTTTTTTAAGTTCTAAAAAAACTTTTGTAACAGTCGGGATACCTAATCCTATTTTATTTAAATCATAAGCTTTTGAAAAAATATAGTTGCGAGGGCCATCCATTACTACTTTACCTTTATTCATAACAATAATTCTTTCAACATTATTTGCAATATCTTCCATACTGTGAGATACTAATATAACTGTCATATTAGTTTTTTTATGAAGTTCTTTAATACTCCTTAGTATATTTCTTCTTCCTCTAGGATCCAAACCTGCTGTTGGTTCATCTAGAATTAATATTTCAGGCTTCATAGCAAGAACTCCTGCGATAGCAACTCTTCTTTTTTGCCCTCCTGAAAGATCAAAAGGAGATTTTTTTAAAAGTTCTTCTTTAACGCCTGAAAGTTCAATGGCCTCATAAACTCTTGAGTTTATCTCCTCTTCATTGAGTCCCATATTCTTAGGGCCAAAAGCAATATCATCAAAAACAGTTTCTTCAAAGAGTTGTGATTCGGGATACTGAAAAACAAGACCAACTTTAAACCTTAAATCTTTCAAATCATTTTTCTTGTCAAAAATATTTTTACCATCAACTAAAATTTCACCCTGAGTGCCTTTTAAAAGGCCGTTAAGATGCTGAATTAAAGTTGATTTTCCTGAACCGCTATGACCAATTAAGCCTATAAATTCTCCTTGTGAAATTTTTATATTTATATCAGATATTGCTTGTTTAGAAAAAGCAGTATCCGGCATATATGTATGGGATAGATTTTTGATATCTAAAACCACTTCTATTCCTCCAGTAATTTCTTAAGTTCTAAAACACATTCTTTAACAGTTAAATTTTCAAACGATACTCTGATACCATCTTTATACAGTTCATATAATAACTCTGTTGTTTGAGGAACATCTAAACCAATAGATTTAATCAGCGTAACATTTTCAAAAATTTTTTTTGGAATATCATCAAGTAAAATCTGACCGTTATCTAAAACAACAACTCTATCCGCTAAAATTGCTTCTTCCATATAATGTGTAATAAGAACAATGGTAAGCCCATATTCTTTATTTAATTTAATCAAAGTATCAATAACTTCTTTTCTTCCCAAAGGATCCAACATTGCTGTTGGTTCGTCTAAAACAATACACTCGGGTCTTAATGCGATTACTCCGGCAATAGCAACTCTTTGTTTTTGCCCACCCGATAATTTGTGAGGGGCATCTTTTCTATAATCAAAAAGACCAACAGATTTAAGAGCATAATCAACTCTTTCTCTTATTGTTTCAGGTTCAACTCCTAAATTTTCAAGTGCAAAAGCAACATCATCTTCTACAATAGTAGCAACAAGCTGATTATCGGGATTTTGAAATACCATACCAACATTTTTTCTGATATCAAAAATTTTTGATTCATCTTTGGTATCTATTCCATTAACATAGCAAGTTCCGCCTGTAGGTAATAATATTCCGTTAAAATGTTTAGCCAAAGTAGATTTACCGGAACCATTATGCCCTAAAATACACAAAAATTCGCCTTTTTTCACACTAAGATTAACGTTGTCTAAAACAAGTTGTTTTTCTTCTTTATCATAAATATAAGATAAATCATTGGTTTTAATTAAATTGCTCAACTAAAGTCCTCCAAAATTATTACAAAAACTATATATAGATTATTAATTCACAGCTTCCCATCTTCCTGTAGAGCCACAAGGAAGTATATATGGACTGTTTTCAACAGGTATTCCTAACTCTTCTGCAGTAACTTTGCCTTTAAATTTTTTATTAACCGTCATAGATAAAATATTATATAAAACGGTGGGGGCAAATCCTGTAGTATAAGAATTTACAATAAAGAACAAAGGAGTATCGGACAATACATCTGTAAGTAAATTAACAAGGTCGTATATTTTATCTTCAAGTTTCCATATTTCACCGTTAGGACCTCTGCCATATGACGGAGGATCCATTATTATAGCATCATATTTATTATTCCGTCTTATTTCTCTTTCAACAAATTTAACAGCATCATCAACTATGTATCTGATTTTTTTATCTTGAAAATTATTGGCATAAACATTATCTTTACACCAGTTCATTATTCCTTTTGATGCATCAACATGACACACTGATGCACCTTTTGATAAAGCAGCAATAGTAGCTCCGCCTGTATATCCAAAAAGATTTAATACTTTAATTTCTCTATTGGCATCTGATATTTTATCCATTATAAAATCCCAATTTGCCGCTTGTTCAGGAAATAAACCTGTATGCTTAAATCCGGTAGGTTTAACAATAAACTTAAGATCTTTATAAGAAATTGTCCAGTTATCAGGCAATTTCTTATTCTTCATATCCCAATTGCCCCCGCCTTTATTACTTCTTATATACCTTCCGTTTGCATTTTTCCATTCTTTTTCATTGTGTTTAATTTTCCATATAACCTGAGGGTCGGGGCGCACAAATATATAATCTCCCCATTTTTCAAGTTTTTCACCGTCACATGTATCAAGTATTTTATAATCTTCCCAATTATTTGCTAACCACATATTTATAACCTCATAAAAAATACAAATACTTTATAATATATCTTCAAAATATTATAACATAAAAAAGCCTTAATTAAAAGGCTTTTTTTAAAAAATATTATACTTTTTTTACAAGTTCAAAATTTACTTCCATAAGTTGAGGATTAGCATCTTTTACTTTTACTAAAACATTATCTCCGATTGTATATTTTCTTCTGAATTTTTCTCCTGAAGCAACATAATTTTTTTCATCAAAAATATAATAGTCATCTCTTAAATCTTCGTATCTTATAAGTCCTTCGACAGTATTTTCAAGTTCAACAAATATACCGAAGTTAGTAACCGATGATATAACACCGATAAATTCTTCACCTATTTTACTCATCATATAAATTGCCTTCTTAATATCTTCGGTTTCCCTTTCAGCATTTTCTGCAATTCTTTCTCTTTCTGATGTGTGATAAGATGCTTTATCAATATACGAGATGTATTCTTCGGTTATATCCTCGTCAAACTCATTATTTAATATCATTTTAAGAATTCTGTGAACTATTAAATCAGGATATCTTCTTATGGGTGACGTAAAATGACAATAAAACTTACTTGCTAACCCAAAGTGACCTTTGTTTTCAATTGAATATTTTGCTTTCATTAAAGAACGGAGCATAATTGTCTGAATAATTTTTTCGTTCTTATCCCCTTTTATTTTATCCAGCAGTTCAAGTAATGTTTTAGGATGAATACCGTCATTTCCTCCTTTAAGAGTATATCCCATATTTTTTATAAAAATTTTAAACTTATCCATTTTTTCAGGATCCGGTTCTTCGTGAATACGATATATTAAAGGTTTATTCTGCCAATATACGTATTCTGCAACGGTTTCATTAGCAAGGAGCATAAATTCTTCAATAATATAATTTGATACAGATAAAGTATATTTCGTTATTTCAACAGGATTGTTGTTTTTATCATAAATTATTTTACATTCGGGAAAATCGAAGTCCAGACTTCCTCGTTTTTGCCTCTTCTTCCTTAAAATCATAGCAAGAGATTCCATGTTTAAAAGAAGTGAATTTAATTTTTTGTCACACTTTTTATTTTTTGTAAGAATTTCTGTTACTTCATTATATGTTAATCGGTATTTAGAATTTATAACAGACTCTTTAAAGTCATAATCAAGAATTTCTCCTTTTTTATTTACGGTTATAAAAACAGACATAGTAAGTCTGTCAACTCCTGGATGAAGACTGCATATTCCGTTTGACAACTCTTTAGGAAGCATCGGGACCACCCTGTCTGCAAGATATACACTCGTTCCCCTTAAATATGCTTCTTTATCAATATTTGTGCCTTTATGAACATAATGGCTTACATCAGCGATGTGAACACCTAAAATATATTTATCTTCTATTTTAAAAAGTGAAATGGCATCATCTAAATCTTTTGCATCTTCACCGTCAATAGTTATAACAAGTTTATCTCTTAAATCGAGTCTGCCCGTTAAATCCTTTTCGGAAATAGTTTCACTAAAAGAATTTAATTCATTTAAAACTTTTTTAGGAAAAATATAAGGTAAATCATATTTTTTTATTACAGACAAAACATCATTTCCATCTTCAAAAAAATTTCCTAAAACCTCAGTAATTTTACCTTCAGGTTTTTTGTCATAATTACCGTAACTTAATATTGAACATACAACTTTATCGCCATCTTTAGCAGTCAGCCAATTTTTCTTTGAAATAAAAATATCTTTATCAAATTTTTTATCATCAGCAATTACAAAACCAAAATTTTTATTTTTCTTAAAAGTTCCTACGACGGATATATTTTTTCTTTCAAGAACATCTGTTATAACTGCTTCGGCACGTTTATCGGCAGTTTTTTCTTTTACAATCTTAAATTTTACTTTATCGCCGTTTAATGCATTTTTCTTTGACTCTTTTGCAACAAAAAAATCATACTCAAAATCGCTTGATGATATAAAACCAAACCCTTTATCATGACCTATAAATTCTCCCTCATATAAGTCGGCATTGGTATTATATTTATATCTTTTCTTCTTGGTTAAAATTATTTTCTTTTCAGAAAGCAAAATACCAAGTAATGTTTCTAGTTCAGTTATATCTTCATCTTTTACATCAAGCATTATAACAAGTTCATTAAATGAAAAGGGTGTAATTTTATTTTCTTTTATAAAATTATATAATTTTTCCTTACGTGTCATTTTTTCTCCTTATAAATTAAAAATCTCGCCCAGCAGGACGAGACTTAATATTATGACATATAAATTAATATTTAGATACAAAAGTAAGCACTAAAGATAAAACAACAAATAATACTGCTGAAATCTTAGTAATTGTTCTAAGTATGCCATTTAAAGTTCTGCCTTTACCTTTGCCGAAAAATGTTTCAGCACCTCCTGCAATACTGCCGGATAAACCATAAGAATTGCCTTCCTGCAATAATACAGTTACTATAAGTACTAAACAAACTAATATTTGAACTACATATAAAACAGTTTTTAATGTTTCCATTATATTCCCTCCATAATTTTTTTCAACTTAGATCATTTTACCACATATTTTTTAAAATTACAAGTAATTTTTTAAAAATTTATAAAAACCTCATTTAACTATACATAGTGTAGATGAAATAACAGATTTTGCACCACTTAATTTTAACATTTTTGCACACTCATTAACTGTTGCTCCTGTTGTCATAACATCATCTAAAAGAAGAATTTTCTTTCCACTTATAGTTTGTTTATAACTATTGTTAATTCCAAAAACTCCTCTTACATTTTTATATCTTAATTTTCCTGATGTCAGACTTTGTTTATCATTTTCTCTGGTTTTATAAATGCAGTTTTTAAGCATTTTAATATTTAAAAGTTTAGACATATCTTTGGATATAAGTTCCATTTGATTATATCCTCTTTTATAAAAAGTCTTCTTATTTACCGGAGGGTATACTATGTAATCAATGTCAGAAATTTTATCTTTAATATTTTCATACATCAGTTTGGCAAATGGTTTATAGTACCACATTTTCCCGGCAAACTTAAACTTTTTTAGTGCTTCTTCAATGTTTCCGGAATAAGTAAAAGCGGGATAATTTACATCAATATATGTTTTATGTGTTCTGCATGATAAACATATTTTATGTTCGCCATAAATTTCTCTTCCGCAAATAAGACAAACTTTATCTTCTGTAAACGGAAGCTTGTAGTAACATTTTTTACAATAGTATTTATTGTTATTATCTAAAGGTTCATTGCAAAACATACATTTTTTTGGATAAAAAATATTTAAAATAAAATTCAGCAAATTATATCACTCATTTTTAAAATATTTTGTTATTTATCAATTTATCTTTAAGGGATGTAAATCTTTTGGTTTCAGTTTCATTATCAACCATATTTTTAACAACATCATTGCTCCCAACAATAACCACAAGACTTTTTGCCCTTGTTATAGCAGTGTAAAGAAGATTTCTGTACATCAAAGTTTTAGGTCCGTAATATGAAGGAATTATAACTGCATCAAATTCACATCCTTGACTTTTATGTACAGTTATAGCATATGCAAGGTCCAAATCTTCAAGACGGGAAAATTCATATTCTGCAATTTTTCCGTCATAAAACTCTATGGTAATATATTTTTCTTTATTGTCTATACTTTTTATTACACCTGTATCGCCATTAAAAACGCCAATTCCCTTTTCACCATTTGAAGTTTCCCAGTCTATATCATAATTATTTCTTGTCTGAATAACTTTATCACCTTCACGAAAAGTATATAAACCCCAATGCTTTTCTTTTTTATATCTACTTGGAGGATTAACTTCGTTTTGTATAATATTATTTAAAGAAATGGTTCCTAAGCCTGTTTTTTTCATAGGAGATAAAATCTGAATTGAAAGGTCAGATTTGTTTTCGAAAAAAGCAGGTAATCTTTCTTTATAAAGAGAGATTATTTCATTAAGAATTTCTTCAGTTCCAAGTTTTTTTATCATAAAATAATCAGAATGTACGCCCGAACTTTTCGGATATTCACCTTTTAAAATTCCATGTGCATTATTTACAATCATACTTTCTTTTTCCTGCCTGTATATCTCATCAAGATATATACAAGAAAACTTTTCGGAATTTATTATATCTTTTAAAACGTTTCCTGCGCCAACCGAAGGTAATTGGTTAACATCTCCGACAAGAACTAATTTCGTGCCTGTTTTTACTGCTTTTAAAAGTGAGTTGAATAATAGCACATCAACCATACTCATTTCATCAACAATAATCATATCGCAAAAAATAGGATTTTTGTCATTTTTTGAAAAATTGTCATGGGATAAGCCACCGCCAAAATTAACTTCTAAAAGCCTATGAATAGTTTTTGCTTCTTTTTTGCAAACTTCTGCCATTCTTTTTGCTGCTCTTCCGGTAGGAGCAGTTAATATTACTTTTTTCCCCATTTTCTCCATAACTGAGATTATAGAATTTATAACAGTTGTTTTTCCTGTTCCAGGTCCTCCTGTTATAACAGTAATTTTATTAGTAAGAACTTCTTTAATCGCTTCTTTTTGTTTGTCATTTAGAATAATATTGTTTAGTGAAAAAATATCGTTATACACATTGTTGTAAAATAGATTTTTTCCACTATTTACATTCATAAACAGCAGTTTAGTTGCGATTTCATTTTCTGCACTGTAATATAAAGGTAAAAAATATATTTCTTCGTCTTTAATCTCTTTTATAATCTCGTTTTCATCAACAAGTGTTATAAGAGCGTTCTGAATTTCCGTTTCTGATACATTTAACTGATTTGTTCCGTAAGAAAGAATTAACTCTTCATTTAAATATGTATGCCCATTTAACGCACCCTTATGGAAAATATACTTTATTCCTGCTTTTATTCTTTTTATGTTATTATTGCTAAATCCCATATTCTTAGCAATACTGTCAGCTGTGACAAAAGAAATCCCATCAATTTTTTCACAAAGAATATATGGATTTTCTTCTATTCTGTTAACTGAACCATTTCCAAGCGCTTTGCTTATTTTCATAGCAAGATTTATAGAAATATTATATTTTTGTAGAAACATTACAATATCTGTAACATTTTTCTTTTCTTTATAAGACTCTCCGATTTGCAATGCTTTTTCGTAAGAGATGCCTTTTATTTCAGAAAGAAGTGCAGGATTTGATTCTATAATATCAAGTGTGTTTTCCTCAAATTTATCAACAATTTTTTTGGCAGTAGCAGTTCTTATACCTCTTATTATTCCTGAAGATAAGAAAGCATAAATAGAACTTTTTGTTTTAGGAATACTTCTTTCATAATATTCAACTTTTAGTTGTTCGCCATAATCAGTATGGTTAGTAAAATAACCGTATATTTTAAGACTTTCGCCTTCGTAAATATACGGCATTATACCAACTATTGTAACAGTTTCATCTATGGTTAAAAAAGATGCAACTGTATATCCGTTTTCTTCATTGGTATATATGATTTCATCAACAATACCTTCAAATTCTTCTAATTTTCTGTCATTCAAAATATCACCTGTTAAAATTCAATTGTTTTATCGCAAATATCAAATGCAGCCTGTTTATGCGAAACAATTAAACAAGTTCTTGTTTTAATATTTTTAATACTTTCCAAAAATTCTTTTTCAGTTTGTTCATCAAGTGCAGACGTAGATTCGTCTAAAAGTAATAACGGAGAATCACAAATAAGCGCACGTGCAATTGCAACTCTTTGAATTTGTCCTTCGGAAAGTCCTACACCTTTTTCACCTATAATAGTTGAAAGACCATCAGGAAGTTCTTTGATAAAATCATAAATACGTGCAATTTTACATGCTTCAAATATTAAATCATCCGATACATCTTTTTTGAAAAATTTAATATTATCTCTTATAGACCCTGATAAAATCATATTCCCTTGCGGTACATAAGAAAATAACCCTCTGGTTTTTTCATCAATTTTTATTTTTTTGTTGTTATTTAATTCAATGTAAATTTCACCGCTATCAGGTTTAATTACACCTAAAAGTAATTTTAATAAGGTGCTTTTACCTATTCCTGAAATACCTCTTATAGCGATAAAATCTCCTTTTAATATTGTATACGAGAAATTGTTCACAACAACATTCCTGTCGTCATATTTAAAGGAAACATCTGAAAATACAATGCTTTTCATATCTGAATAAATATCAGATAAGTATTGGTCGTCATACCCTTCCATATCTTCCTTTAAATTTTCAATTTCAATTATTCTTTCAGTTGATGCTATAGCATGATAGAACTGAGGAATAATTGATGAAATTCCTCTAAATGGTGTTTGAACTTGCGACACAAGTTGAAGCATCGCAGTTAAAGTACCAACTGTTATATAACCGAAAGATAATTTGTATGCACCCCATCCCAGTGCAAGATAATATCCGAAAGTAAATGCAATATACACTAAAATATTTGCAATTATACTTATAGTATTTCTCTTTATTTTGAAATTAAAGTTTATCTTTTGTAAGTTATAAGTTTCGTTTGCAATTGCCTCTTCGTTTTTAAATGCTTTTATAACAAGAATATTCGAAAGTGCTTCCTGTATGTACGATTTAACTTTGCCGTCAGATTCCTGGCATTTTTTGTGAAGTGATTTCATTTTCCTGCTGTATATCTGAGTAACTAAAATAAATACAGGCCCAAAAATTAAATATATTAAAGCAAATGAAGGATCTAACCAGAATAACATTGAAAAAGCACCGATAAGTTTTGTGATAAGTGAAACCACAACAGGCACAATAGATGTAAAAGCAGTGGTAACAACAACAACATCACCGGTTAATCTGTTTAAAAGTTCTCCCGTATGATATTTATATATATCCGAAATATCTTTTTTTAAAAGTCTGTTAAAAACACTTGTTTTAATAGACATTTCCATTTTACCGCTTAACTTTATATTTAAACGGCTATACACAACTTGCAAAATTAATTCAAGTATAATAAAAAATGCAAGAAGTATTATTTTGTCCCAAAACGCTCCATGATATGCTCCGGTTGCTATATCAACTATTTGCTTTCCCAAATATGTCAAAGCAACAAGACACAATGACATAAATGCGCTTATAACAGTAAGCAAAATTAAATATGGTAGTGTTTTTTTGGAATTAGAATATATCCATTTTAAAGAAGATAAACTTTTCACTTTTTAATTATCCTCCAAATTTTTAGTGCAAATATAAGTAATGGTTTTCTGATTTTAAGACTTAAAACCCAAAATCTTGCATAAAACATACTTAAAAAAGAATTAAAATCATAAACCTTCCCTTTTCGCGTAAATGAAACTACCTTTCCAATTACCTGATTCGGATATATAGGATATTCAATCAGAGTCTGGTTATCTCCACATAAATAAAATTCATTATTTTTTACTTTCACAATTCTATGTAAAACAAGATCTCCGTTGTTTCTTACATACAGTATAATATCATATTTTTTATATTCATTAAATTTTTTTACAGTAACAGAATCTCTTAAATGAGAAAACAAAGGGAACATACTGTTCCCTGTTACTGTAAGATTAACCTGTTTATCTTTATTTATCATTTCTTGAATAAACGGAGTTAATTCTTTTGTTGTTTTAAAAATTCTATTATTCACAGATTGCTCCTATTGTTTTTAATTTTTCAACAAACTCATCAATATCAGCGCTGACAACTTCTCTTTCAACGTCATATTCTTTTAAGAAATCTTCTATTAATTCATCTTTTGTAATATCATTTTGAAGTTTATTCCACATGAAATTTCCTGTTTCATTAAGTGTTATCATACCGTTTAAATCAACAGTTTCGGTTCCTGTAGGGATGACAATATAACTTCCGCCTATTTCACTTAAAATAAATGAATCTTTAATTTTCATTTTGTTCTCCTTTTATCTATCACAAATTTAATTCTTTTTTAACTACCTTAGGGGCTTCTTCTGATATGGTACATCTTAATCTATATATCGGAACATCCTCTACTAATTTTGAAATATTAGACATAACTTTTTGTGCCAGTTCTTTATATGCTGGTAAAAAAGTCTGCTTTATAATTCTTAATACTGAGTCAGGAGCATATATTCTCTCAATCTCGTTAACCTTTCCTCTTTCTAAAAACACCAACGCTTTTAGAGGAACAGATACATTAGCGTTAATTTCACTTTTACCACTCCACGGACATCCGAATAAATGCCATACATCATCAACTTTTTTAATTACAGGCATATCATCATTAACAATTGTTACATCATCAAAAACTTTTTGCCAAAGTCTTGTATGTGTTGACTTGCCTGTACCTGAATCAGCAGAAAACATTACACCGTTATTTTTATATGATAACGAGGAAGAATGAAGAGACATTCCGTAAGAATTAAGCATTATATATTTGATAACAAAGCCTATCATATTAAATTGCCTTATATTTAGTGATGCACCGCCTAAATCTTCTACATCCATAAGTTCACATTTAATATTTGCCCACTCTTTATCCGAACTGATTATTGCAGAACATTCATTTTCTTTTAACAAATCATACTGATAATACGTATCTTCTGTTTCTCCGTATATTCTAAAATTATCTTTTTTTACAATATCACATAACGGAACAGGAATAGATTTTTTTTCTTCGCATAATATTTTCACACTGCATAAAGCATCATCAGGAATAGTATAATTCCTTACTCTATATTTAAAGTAATCATAAATCGTTCCCTGAACATCAATATTGATGCCACCAATACTAATCTTCATTTTTGAGTTCTCCGTTTTCGTCAATTGACATCATTGGATTTTCTCCTTCTTTAAGTGCCTGGTCAAATTTCTTTTCAGCTGTTTCAACACAGAATATACCAATTATAACAAAAACTTGTGATACCATGGTTGAAACCAAAAGAGTAATATTATATTCATTCGATTGAGATTCAACGGCAATCTGAATACTTAAGCCAACAAGAATAATAACCAGTACAATACAAATACGGATTAAAACATCTAACTGGTATAATTTATCCGCATATTTTTTTTCTCTTAATGCAAATCTTTTCTGGTTTATAATACTTGATATTAAAATAAGTACAAGTAATGTTGAAACCGACTGGAACAGTAAGTAATATGCAATTTCTTTATCAAATATCAAAACAATTATACTTACAAATATAAAAGGTATAAGATATTTTGAAAAAGTTCTTGTAGATTTGTCATACTCATATCCAAATGCAAAATATAAACACCATATAATTAAAAATATTTTAGAAATCAGGCAAGGAACAAGAACCTGAGTTACATAATAAAACTCTAACCTTATCATACCTGTACCAATACTTAAGAGTAAGAAATTAGTTAAAATCGTTGTCACGCAGGCTAATATACCTGATATTTTGTTTACCTTTTTTAAGAACTCCATAACATTACCTCTCCAATACATAATAAAACAGTTTCAATTCAGATTAAATAAATAATCAGCATTATTATAACATTAATTTTATTATTTTTCAATATATAAAACTTATTTTATTTACTAAAATTGTTGAAGATTTTTTTATATTGTGTTAAAATGTAATAAAATTAAAATTAAAGGAGAATTAATATATGAAAATCAGTATTATAGTACCTGTTTATAATGCTGAAAAAAGCATTCATAAATGCATAGACTCAATACTAAATCAAAATTATAAAGATTATGAAATTATACTTATAGATGACGGCTCAACTGATAAAAGTGGTATGATTTGTGATGAATATACTATGAAGGACCTTAGAGTTTCGGCCGTTCATATTCGTCGAAACGAAGGATTGTCAAACGCAATTAAAACGGGCATAAAAAAAGCGCAGGGTGATTTAATAACAATAGTTGACAGCGATGATTTTTTAGACAGATTTTATTTAGAAAGAATGCATAACGCATTTGTTATGAATAATGCAGATATGGTTTTTTGTGACTATGTTAAGCATGATGGTACAAGAAACATAAGAACACATTTATCTTTGCTTGAAAGTGGAAAATACGAGAAAGAAAGAATACAAAAAGAAGTAATTCCAAAAATGCTTAATACTTCTTTAAACACATACAGCCCTGTTATAAGTACTAAACATTGGGCGAAAGTTTTTAAAGCGGAACTTTTAAAATCTGCTTTAAGAATATACTCAAGGCATTCTATAAACGATATTTCTGATTTAATAACAGTTTCTGTACTTCTTAACAGTGAAAGAGTTGTTTATTTAAAAAACGAGTATCTTTACTACTATAGATTAAGTCCTATTCTTTTCGAAACACAATTTTACGAAAATAAAATTACATACTATAATAATTTATACACTATATTAAGCAAAAAAACAGATCTTGACAAAGAATTTTATTATTTTAAAATCAACATAATTACAGATTCCCTACTCCATTTAACTAACTACGTCGAAACTATAAGTAAAAGAAGAATTATAAATAAAATCAAAGAAATTAAAGAATCATCCTTTTATAAGGAATTAAATATCAGTAAATTAAATCCCTTAAATAATAAGCAGAAAATTTATCTTTTTTTACTAAAACACAATATGCTTAGAACAATATACTATATTTTAAGATATATATCTAAAAAGAAAAAATATTAAAATTAAATGCGTCTTATTTAAAAAATATAAGACGCATTTAATTTTAATAAAAAATTTCATTTTATGTTATCAATTTCTTTTAAGAATTCTTCTTTGGTATAAATATTAAGATGAGGTTTATCGCGTTTTAAAATTGTAAGTATCTGAGAAGTATTGTCAGTCGACCCTAAATCAACTATCCCTACCCTGTTGTCATAAGCACCGTTATCATCTTTTAAAACTTTTAAAAGCAATGAATTGGCAATTCCTTCTATTCTGTCGCTATCATTTTTTACAAAAGCAATAGTATATACTCTTTTATCTTTTAAAACTCTGCTTTCCCCTATGTACGCAAAAACATTAAGTATTGTCTGAACCAATCCGTAAATTGCAAAAAAACTCAAAAAGATTCCTACAAAAAAATCTGATAACATAAAAAACACCTCCATATTCTAATATATGAAGGTGAAAAAATTAAGTTACTCTTTTTAAGAATTGTCTTGTTCTTTCATTTTTAGGGTTATCAATAACTTCTGATGGTGTTCCTTCCTCTATAATATTTCCTCCATCCATAAATATAACCCTCGTTGCAACTTCTCTTGCAAAAGCGATTTCATGAGTTACAACCAGCATTGTATTCTGCTCTTTTGCAAGTTTAGTCATAACATTTAAAACTTCCCCTGTAAGTTCCGGATCAAGTGCGCTTGTAGGTTCGTCAAACAAAAGTAATTTTGGATTCATAGCCAAAGCTCTTGCTATTGCAACACGTTGTTGTTGCCCTCCTGACAACTGTGATGGATAAGCCTCGCTCTTATCACTAAGCCCGACACTTTCAAGTAATTTTTTCGCGTTATTAATTGCTTCTTCCTTAGGCACATTATTAACCACCATAGGAGCATCTATTATATTGTCTAAAACCGATTTATGAGGAAACAGATTAAATTGCTGGAATACCATTCCCATATTTTTCAATAATGGTCTTAGTTCTTTATCAGTTTTATAAACCCCATTTTCAACAATAGAATCTTCAAATAAATAAATGCTGCCATCGTCAATTTTTTCAAGTTTATTAAGGCATCTTAAAAAAGTACTTTTTCCTGACCCTGAAGAACCAATTATAGCGATAATTTCTCCTTCCAAAACAGTCATATCAATTCCTTTTAAGACTTCTAATTTACCAAACTTTTTCTTTATATTTTCAACCTTTAAAATACTCATTGGTAAACCTCCTTTTTACTGATAATAGTCTAATTTTTTCTCAATATAATTGAAAATGACCGTAACTATACCACATAAAATAAGATAAAACAGCCCTGAATAAAATAGTGGCCACAATATATGTTCGCTATTCATCATTCTTTTTGCATTCCATGTAATTTCATAAATCATAATTGTATTAGCCAAAGAGGTATCTTTAATCAGCGTCAAAAACTCATTTCCCATTGGCGGAATAATTCTTTTTATTACCTGCGGAAGAATTATTCTCATAAAAATTTGAATTCGAGTATAACCTAAAACTGCACCTGCCTCATATTGCCCTTTTGATATGCTTTCTATACCTCCTCTGAAAATCTCAGCAAAATAACAAGCATAATTAAGCACAAAAGCAATAATTACAGCAAGAAACATATCCATTCCAACAATTCCGATAAGACCCGGTCCAAGACCAAATATGATAAGCTGTAACATAAGTGGTGTTCCTCTGATAACCCATATAAGCATTTTCAAAGGAAATTTAATGACTTTAAATTTACTCATTGCACCAAGAGAAATTAATAATCCAAGCGGAAGTGCCATTAAAAGTGTCAGGGAAAATATTTTCATTGTAGTGCCAAGTCCCTGAATTAAACTCATTGTAACTTTAACAAATAATTGCATATCTACACCTATAATTAAAAACTTATTAAAAAGGCAGATAAAATCTGCCTTTTTAGATGATTTTATTGTGAATTAACACAACAAGGTTCTCCGAAAATCTTAAGCCTTTGGCTTTTAGATTTTCGTGAGGTTCTTATTGCGGGTTAACGCAACAAGGTTCTCCGAAATTCTCGAGCTTTAGTTCGTTAGAATTTCGTGAGGTTCTTATTGCGGGTTAACGCAACAAGGTTCTCCGAAATTCTCGAGCTTTAGTTCGTTAGAATTTCGTGAGGTTCTTATTAATTAACTATTTTATTATAAAGCAAGTGTTAAACCATATTTCTTAGCTAATTCAGTTAATTTGCCTTCAGAATTAAGTTCATCAATTGCTTTGTTAACAGAATTTAAAAGTTCTGTATCTTCTAATCTGAAACCAATACCATACTCTTCAGATGTAAGTTCAACCAAATAACCATATTTTTCATAACTTGTTCCTTCTGCAGTTGAAGCCTGAGCCATTGTAATATCAATTACACATGCATCAGCCTGACCCCCTGCTACTGCAAGTAATGCATCAGTCTGAGCTGCTACCGGAGTATATTTTTCATCTAATCCATTATCTTTTATAGCGGTTTCTCCGGCAGAACCTGCTTCGGCAGCAAATCTTAATCCCTTCATACTTGCCGCATCTTTATATGTATCTAATTTATCCTTAGCCATTACAACTACCTGTGCATTTTTTACATACGCTTTGGAAACTGCACAATTCTTTTTAACTTCATCTGAAATTGTCATACCATTCCATATACAGTCAATTTGCATTGCATCAAGTGTAGGAAACTTTGTATCCCAGTTGATTTCAATAAATTCAGGAGTTTTTCCTAATTTTTCACAAACTGCTTTTGCAAATTCTGTATCAAATCCTGTAAGTTCTCCATCAGCATCAAGGAAATTCATTGGCTCATAAATTGTATAACCAATCTTAAGTGTATCGGAATTTTCACTGTTATCCGCACATCCTGCAAATCCAAGCACTAACGCTAATGATAAAATAATAGCAATAATTTTTTTCATTTTAACAACCTCTTTCATTATTTTATAGTTCTATTATACTTTATCAATTTAGCAAAGTAAAGTATTATTTTGTTTTTTTGAAATTTTTGTAAAAAATGCACAAACATAAATTAACAGTTTGTGCATTTTAGTTGAAAAATTATTTAATCATTTCCATAAACTCTTCTTCTGATATAATATTAATTCCTAATGTTTTTGCTTTTTCAAGTTTACTGCCTGCTTCCTCTCCCAAAAGAACATAATCTGTTTTTTTAGAAACCGAAGAAGATGTTTTCCCTCCAAAACTTTCTATAATTTTAGAAGCCTCGTCTCTTTTTAATGTTGGTAGAGTTCCTGTTAGGACAAAAGTTTTTCCTTTAAATCTCTCATCAATAATTTTTTCGAGCGATTGCATATTGACATTGGCACTTTTAAGTTTTTCTATAAGCAATATATTAGAATTATCTTTAAAGAAATCAATAATACTTCCTGCAACCTTTTGACCAATATCATCAATACTTATCAAGGTTTCATAATCAGCTTTTATAAAATTATCCATTGATTTGAAATGCTTTGATAAACTCTTTGCAGTTTTCGCCCCTACAAAACGTATTCCAAGACCAAATATAAGTTTTGATAAATCATTTTGTTTTGATTTTTCTATTGCATCAATAATATTTTTGGCTGATTTGTCACCCATTCTTTCAAGATGTGAGATATCTTCTGCATTTAAATAATACAAATCAGAAAAAGATGAGATGATATTGTTATCTATAAGCGCTGAAACAACAGCAGGTCCCATGCCTTCAATATCCATTGCATCTCTTGATGCAAAATGTATAATGGTTCGCATAAGTTGAGCAGGACATGAAGAATTTATACATCTTGTTGCTGCCTCGTCAGTAAAACGAACAGTTTTCTCCCCACAGGCAGGACATAGTTCAGGCATTTTATAAATTTCAAGTTCTTCAGTTCTTTTATCCTTAACACTGGAAACAATTTCAGGAATAATATCTCCTGCTTTTCTGACAATTACTGTATCTCCGATTCGAATATCTTTATCTAAAATATTATCGATATTATGAAGAGTTGCTTTTCTCACAGTAGTCCCTGCTAATCGAACAGGCTCTAATACGGCATTGGGAGTCAGTACTCCGGTTCTTCCAACCTGAACAACAATATCAATAAGTTTTGTTTCTTTTTCTTCCGCAGGGAATTTATAAGCAACAGCCCACCTTGGAGTTTTTGAAGTGCTTCCAAGCACATCTCTTTGACTTAATGAATTAAGTTTAATTACAACGCCGTCAATTTCAAAAGGAAGTTCTCCTCTTAGTTCACTTATTTCTTCTATTCTTTTATATACATCTTCTATATTATCTATAACTTTATAGTAAGGAACAACTTTGAAACCACATTCTTCCATATATTTTAAAGTTTCAAAATGTGTATTAAAAGATATGCCGTTAACAGCCTGAATATTAAAAACAAACATTGAAAGTTGCCTTTTTTTTGTAACTCCACTGTCAAGTTGTCTTAAAGACCCGGCGGCAGCATTTCGTGGATTTGCAAATAATTTTTGTTCATATATTTCCTGAAGTTCATTAAGTTTATTAAAAACTTCAGTGCTCATGTAAACTTCTCCTCTTACTTCGAGAGAAGAAATATTTTTATTAAGAGTTTTGGGGATATCTTTTATTGTTTTTAAATTTTCGCTGACATCTTCCCCTGTTACCCCATCTCCTCTTGTGGAACCTCTTTTAAACTTTCCGTTTTCATATTCTAATGAAACAGAAAGCCCGTCAATCTTAAGTTCAACTACATATTCATATTTTTCATTAAGTGAAGATTTTATGCGATTGTCAAATTCAATAAGTTCTTCTTTAGAAAATACATCCTGAAGACTTTCCATTGGAACACTGTGAACAACAGGACTAAATTTTGATGAAGCAGTACCGCCTACATGGGATGTCGGAGAATTTTCCGATTTGTATTCAGGAAATTGTTTTTCTAAATCTTCAAGTTCTCTTAAAAGTTTGTCATACTCCATATCGCTAATCTCAGGCGAGTCGTTATTATAATATAAATTGTTATGATATTCTAAAACTTTTTCTAATTCTCTAATACGTGATTCGAAAAAATCCATTTTTATCTCCTTTAAACAATTGAAATAATTTTTTCAATAGCAAAATAAGGTTCTGTAAGACCATTTTTAACTTTATAATCAAGTTCATTTAATTCGGATATTATTTCTCTTAATTTTTCTGTTTTAATTTTATCTTTCTGTCTTAAATATTTATTTATTAAAAATCCTCTGCCATTAAGTTCGAGTAAAGATAAGGTTTCATTATTAGGTATTCTTTCCATACTATTAGTAATTACTACATACATATTTATAAAATGATCACATACAATAGAGAAAATTTTACCTGCCGGATGCTGATTTTTCATAAGACGCAAATCATTTAAAATATCATAAGCAGTTTTCTTATCCTTGTTTATAATCGCATCAGAAAGTGAAAAGACTCTATCCTCTATAGATTTTTTAACAAGCAGGTCAATAATTTCTCTTGTAACCTCATCACTGTCATCAAGATAAGCACATATAACTTCAACTTCTCTTAATATACTGTTGATAGAAGGCTCGCAAATAGATATGAGATACTCTAAATCATCACGTCTTATTTTTTTCTTATTTTTTGCAAACTGACGATTTATAAATGATATCATATCAGAAAAACTTAATTTATCACATAAAATATCATTACCGTTTTCCTGCACAAGTTTTAAGAGTGGCTTTGATATTTTCTTCACATCTGTTTCGCGTTCTCTTATTATAATAACAGTATAGGAAGGAATATCATTAAAAAGTTCGTTAATTGTTTCTTTTATTTCTTTTTTTGAAGAGGTTGATACAACATTAAAACCATTTAAATATACAATTTTTCTCTCGCACATAACAGGAACTGATTCAATTGCTTCAATAAGTTCATTCTTTGATGGTTCTTCATCAAATTGAGTAAAATTCATTCCCATTATATCGTCTTTTAAAACAATCGACTTAATTTTTTCTATATATGTATCTTTTATATAATCTTCTTCGCCGTAAAACAAATATAAATTATCTATTATTCCCTCATTTAGTTTCTTGTTTAACTCTTTGGAATTCATAACCTAATCCTTTCAACTTCTTCTTTAAAACAATTAAGAACATTTTCATTTCTTATGTATCTTTCAAGCATATAATATGAAACTATATATTTTGTATCTTTATCAAAAGATGAAATTTCACTATTTGTAGTAACAATCTTGTTATCTTTGCATAAAATATCAGCCTCTAAAATATTATAACTGTCATATGGTTTAAGTGTCAAGTTAAAATCGTAAAAACTTATATTAATATCTTTATCAACAACAATTACTTTTTCGCTTCTTTCACGAATTATTTTACTAAAAAACTCATTGTGTAAAAATCCCGAAGGAACATACAGTTCTTTAACATTTATTGAATTATTTTCAATGAATTTAATTGCATCTGCACCAAACGCTACATAAACATCAAAAATATTGTTACATTCTTCTTTTATAAGACTATAATCAAAAGTTCCGTTTTGTAATGATGCATTTATAAATATGCTTTTATCTTTATATGTTATTATACTCTTACCGCTGTTTTTACCACACATTACATACATAGTTCCATAAGGAAGTATCGCCCTGTCAAGCGGGTAAAAAAGATTAATACATATGTATACTATTATTGATATCGCAACTAAACTTTTAAATTTTTTATAGAAATTTATATTTAAAATATATATAAAAAGATAGTATAAACTGATAAAATATATATCTAAACTTAAAGTTTTAAAATATCCAAAAGGAATTTTACTAAAATAGATAATAAACTCAACACAAGCTGATGTTATAAAATCAAGAGGATACCCTAATACTTTTCCCAAGTCAATATATATTAATGCCAATAAAACACATATTAGTCCATATATCATTATAAAAGAAACCAATGGAACAACTATTAAATTTGCAAAAACAGATAAAATTGGTAATCCCCTAAAATAATATAATACAAAAGGTAAAGTAAATACGTTCGCAGACAAAGTTGTTGATATAATATCGCGTATTTTATATGGTATTTTCTTAATTTTACTCATTATAGTCTTATGATACATTAAAATTCCCGCAACTGAGGAAAAAGACAATATAAACGCAATATTATGAATATAATATATATTAAACAAAATCATTAATAAAGCGGTTAGCAACAACAAATATATATCAGACACTTTGTCACGGTCAAAAAGATCTGCAAGTGATAATACACTTGTCATAATAAGTACCCTGACAACCGATGGCGTAAACCCAATAAATATAGCAATTATAAACGAAACAGGAATTGTAAGTAATGAGGCTGTTTTTCTTCCAATCATAAGCCTTCTCATCAGAAAAAGTAAAAATGTAGTAATAATGGAAAAATGCATACCTGATACTACAACAACATGTGTCAAAGAAAGTTTTTTCAAAGAATCACTAAATTCTTCGGTTCTGAGAGTATCATCACCTATTAAAACACCTTTTATGAGCATAGAAGTATTATAAGAAAATATATTATCAATTAAATATAACATTTTCTGTTTTACATTGAATATAAATTTCAAAAGGCCTTTCCCTGATGTAACGATAACATTTTTATCATAAGAAACAACTTTATAGTATATACCCTTAGAATAATAATTTTCTTTATTTGATGATACAGAATATATATTTCCTTTAAGTTCTATTGTATCATAGCATGAAAAATATGGAGTATCATATAAAGTAACTATCGCTTTCTTGTTATACCCCTTAATTTTTCCTTCAAAAGTAACTTTATTATTTATATAATCCGGTTCTGATAATACAACAATAGAAACGTTTTGATTTTTTATATCAATATTTTCATATTCAAAAATTGTTATACTATTAAAAAAATAATAATATAGTCCACCAGCTACTAATAATAATAAACAAATGATAATCTTCTTATAAGGATATCTTTTCCTGGAGTTTAAAATAAAAATAAGAACTCCTAAAATAACAATAATAGACGAGCATAAATCGTTAAAAAGTCCAATGAATGCGACACCTATAATAAAGAATAATATGTATAGCATTTTCCTACCAAAAAACGGATTTTGTATTACTAACTTAAACACAAAATCCGTCTGTCTTTCAATCTAAAAAATATTTTCTACAACACTCTTCTTGCAGTATAATAATGATTGTTGTAATAACCGGATGTTATAGAATCATACTTTACATAATCACCCGGACTTGAAGCGTGAATCATAACTCCGTCTGCTATATAAATACCAACGTGGCTAACCGATCCACCACTTTTAAAGAAAACTAAATCTCCTGCTTGCAAGTTATCTTTTGATACATAATAACCTTCATTAACCTGTGAATAAGATGTTCTTGTAAGATTTATTCCAAAATGACCATACACATATTTAACAAACCCCGAACAGTCAAAAGAATTCGGACCATTTCCCCCATATACATACGGTTTACCTAAAAATTGTTTCGCATATTCAACTATATTAGTACCAGAACTATTTGGAGAATACGGCGCTTGTCCCATGGCAACATACTGACTTGAAACATATCCTGTTGTATCATTAAAATAAATCTTATACCAACCGTTTGCAACATAATCTATTACCCAGAATTGTGTATATTTGGGAATTTTATGTATTATACCTGCATCGGTATTTGGTGCAGTTCTAAAATTTAGTATAGAAGCAGTAGAGTATCCCGTTGCTTCAATTGAAACAGGTCTTTCAGCATTTCCTCTGTTTGAGGTATCATTATCCTGTCTTATACTAAGATATTTTGTAGCGACATATCCTATACGTCCGTTAAAATTAACTTTTGACCACTCACTGTCAACAGTTTCAACAATTTGCATCATTTCTCCTCTTACAAACTGACCGAGAAGTGTATATCCGGTTCCTGGACCTGAACGAAAATTAAGTACATCTGTATTAACAACACCAATGTTGGCTGCAATTGCTGACACACTAAACATCAATAATATAGCAGTTGCTATAATTATCTTTTTAATATTCATATCAAATGCTCCTCCATCTTAAGTATATTGGTATTATATCATAAATAAAACAATAAGTCAACCTTTCATTTTTGTTAAAAAATACAAAAGGAGGATGTTTAAATGTTTTAAGCATCCCATTTAGATTATATTACTTCTATATGACATGATTTTAAAACATCAATTGCAGAATTATGTTTGGAAACATTGACACCTGCCATACACAGAGAATGAGCTTTAATTTTTACTTCAGGAAAATGGGCTTTTAATAAAAGTGCGTTTGATATTACGCAAATATCGGTACAAAGCCCTATAAACTCAATTTCCAAATCTTTTAAATCGAAATTTTTTGAAATAATTTCAGGCAACTTAGTTGAACCAAATGTGTTTTTTTCAATCGTAATATAATTTTTATCATTTAGAGCATTTTGAATTTGTAAGTTAAGTTCCCAACCTCTTGTACCTTTTATGCAATGTTCAACCGGAAGGTATTTCCCTTCAAGTGTTTCCATATAATTTTCAAAGTGAGTATCTAAAGTTACCAAAATATCTCCATCAAATTCTCTAATAAGTTTTGCACATGGATTAACAATATTTTCTGCCTCAACTGTACCTAATGCTCCATCAATAAAATCATTTTGCATATCTACAACAACTAAAACTTTATTCATATTATTCACCTTTAACATATTTTATCAGTTCGAATATTGCTTCTTTATCAGAAAAATCTCCGTTTGCATCACATAGTTTAATAAGAAGTTTCTCCATATCGGTTGGATTTTCCTTTAAACTCATAATTTTTTTTAAGCCCTTTATGGCAGTTCTATGCACTGGAGACAATTCTTCAAGAATCATTTTACCAAGAAAATTAAAAACCTTAATCTTCCTTGTTTCATCTGTTTTAAAGTTTTTTTCATAAACAAGTTTATCATAATAATCTCTTACATCAAGAGGTGTAATTCCTGTAGTAAAAACTACTATTTTTTTATCTTTAAACTTATCAAAATTCTTTGTTATAATATAAAGACCGTTTATTATCTCAGCATACAATCCTCCTCCATATATTATAACATCATATTTTAATAAAAAATCAACAGTTATATTTTTCATATCAAAAATATCACATTTGAGTTCCTCTGCAATCCATTCTGCATATTTTTTTGTTGAACCATATTTTGATTTATATACAACAACAGTATTCATAATTTGATCTCCTTAATATTAATTTACAGTTAATGTATATGATGGACTCAAAACATTTATAATAGTTTTTCCGGGATTAATTATCAGTTCGGTTCCATCGGTTTTTCTATAAATGGTATTTGAACTTCTTTTATCTTTTTGCCAGGTTATTTCCTCGTATAAACCGTTTGTAAAATAGTATCCTTTACCTTTCCCTACTGTGTTAATATTTCGTCTTGCAGTCCCATCTCCAAGTGCAGTATCATATTTTAATTCTATTATAATATTTTTAAATTCCAATATTTTTCCGTTTTGCATTTTATGAGGATTATTACCTATGTACTTTTCATATATTTTTTTATCCTGGTTATATTTATATCCTGTGGAATAATTACCTGAATATTTAAGATTTATATTAGTAGCAGTATTTTCACTTTCCAAATCAAAATAATCCGAAGAGAATTTAATACTGTTACTATGGGAAGTTTCAAGAGCGTAGTTTTTCTTTTCTGAAATTTCATTAATATTTTTTATACTGGTATACGCACTGTGCCAATCTCCTTTGAATTTTTGTTCTCTCCAGAAGATATATCCATCTTCTCCAAGAACACCGTTAATCTTATCAATATTAAAATATGATATATCAGTTATCGCCTTAGGACTCCAACCAAAATGTGTGTATATCGCATCATTTTCCATCACATAATCTAAAAAATAATGTCTTGACGAACGGACAGGACCTATTTTTTCAGTTTCAACATTGCGAAATAACGCCATAAATCTTGTTGCTCCGCCTTCAACAATTAACTCATATATAAGATATGCATCATCCATTCCTGATTGTGGTCTTGCATTGTCATCATCGTTATCTATCATAACGGCAACAGGTCTTTTGCTTGTATTAACATATCTATTAAAAAAAGCATCAATTTCTTCCCTGTCTGGATCAATTTTTATTTCTTCAATTTCATCTATTATATCATTGGAGGAAACCGGAATTTCTTCTTTTGCACAACCTGAAAAAAATGTAATTAAAAAAATGAATACAATAATAAAATTCAATACTTTATTCATACGTTCCTCCATATTTTTTATCCTTCAAATTTGTATTCTGTGGTAGAATCAAATTTTTCATTACATTTAAGTATTCCGTTCGGATAGTGATTGTATTTAAGTCCATTAGGAAAAGTTTGTGTTTCAAGGCATATTGCCCCATGCTTAGTGTAAATGTTTTTTCCTTTACACACTCTTTTGGTATCTATAACGTTACCTGTGTATATTTGAACGGCAGGTCTGTCAGTATATATATCCATTTCAATATTTGAAATATCTCCCTTAAGTTTGGCAACCAATCTATATCCGTTTTCATTTAATGAAAAATTGTGATCTATTCCTTCAAACATCCTTATTTGTTCACAATCTGAATTAAAACTTTCTTTCAATGTTTTAGGAATAGAAAAATCAAATGGAGTATCTTTAACACTCAATACTTCTCCAAACGGTATACATTCTGAAGTATTAGGTGTATAAAAATCTGAGTTCAGCCATAATGTGTGATTATCAATCGCACCTGCAGAGTGACCATTTAAATTAAAGTAACTGTGATTTGTTAAATTCATAACTGTATCTTTATCACATAAAGCTTCGTAATGTATTTTTAAAGAATTTTCTTTAGTAAGAGTGTATGTTACCTTAATATTAGCATTTCCAGGAAATCCTTCTTCACCATCAGGGCTTGTAAGTTCCAGTATAAGCGACGGTTCATCGGAATCAACCGTTGTTGCACTCCAGACTTTTTTATCAAAACCTGATTTACCTCCATGAAGATTATTTCTTCCGTCATTATTATATAGTTTGTATACTTTTCCTGATAGTTCAAATTCAGAATTTTCTATACGATTAGAGTTTCTGCCTATTAATGCACCAAAATATCCATCATTATCAAGATAGTCTTCTAAATTATCTCTGCCAAGAACGACGTCAATTCCTTTATAGACAAGGCTTTTTATTATTCCACCATAATTAAATATTTCAGCAACAAGTCCGTTTTCGTTATTTAAAGTAAATAAAAAAACTTCATTGCCATCTATACTGGATATTTTTGTTTTCGTAATACTCATAAAATTTCTCCTCATAATTTTACTACTGTATATTCATGGGCTGTTGCCGGTATAATTTTTTCTATCATATCTTTGGTTTTTATTTTAAGGCTTGATGTATTAACCAAAGGATGACATCCGATATATTGGTCATTGAGAATATCCTCGTCAATTAGAAGTTTCACATTAAACTCTTTATCATTAATAAGACCTAAAACGCTAACCGAACCAGGTAGAACATCAAGATATTTTTCCATATATAAACTATCGGCAAAAGATAACCTTGCAGAGCCTATTTGTTTTGATAAATCTTTAGTTAAAAAAGGCTTGTCCCCTGGAAGAAGCAAAAGATAAAAATTTGTTTTCTGCCTGTTACATAAAAACAGATTTTTACAAATTTTACAATCAAGTACTGTTTCAATATCTTTGCACAAATCCATTGTATCAGCAGAATTATGGTCAACTCTTAAATATTCAATATTTAATTTATCTAAAAATTCATATACCTTTATTTCTTTTTCTAATCTGCCATTTAAATCACAAGGCATCCCTTTAAATAATTCCATATAAACTAATTCCTTTTTATTATTTGATTTTTAATTTCCAATATTTCCTGTTCGTTTTCTAAAATTTTCTGACCTATAACAACTATTCCAAGTTCTTTGTCGTCGTAAAAAGCAATAAGATATTTTTTTATTTCATCAGTTTTAAAGTTTTTTACATCATACAAGGTTAATTTCATTGTATGAGGCGTAGCAGTATAATGACTTAACTGAGGTCCAATAATATTTTTAAGTATTTCGTAATCATCAGTATTAAACAAATTGTCAAGTTTAATATCACACGAAATGGCACTGTTTGTTACAATTTCGTAGTCATTCCCTAAAAATTTAAAAATTTCAGAAAGCAATTCACTAAGTGAATTTTCAAATTTAATCTTTAAAACTTCATCGTAATAGTCTTCAAATAAATCAATATTTTTTGTCGCATTATTTATGTATTCAGGCTTAAAAATTTCCATGCCTTTTCGTTCGTAAAGGAAATTTCTGCTGTAATAAACACCCGAAAAGGCAGTTCCGGAATAATTATCAAAAAATAAATATGTAATTTCTTCCAAATCATCTATAAGAGAAAATATTAAAGCAACATTTTTATTAAGATTTAGGTAATCTATATTTCTGTAATTCGACCTGTCATATACTTTAAAAGAAATAGTTAGTCTTATAGGGAATGTATTTTCATCAACTGAAATATCCTCTGCTTTATAAGAAGAAAAATTTGTTATATCTACAATTTGCCCGACCACTTCAATATTTTCAAGTTTAGTATTTCTATATGAATAAATTTCTTCTAAGCCTGTTTTAGCACTGTTATAATATTTAGCAGAGATAAAAAAAGCAAAGATTAGTCCAATAATTATAATCGGAATAAAAATATATAATAATTTTTTCATATAAATACCCCTCTTTACTTAATAAACATACTTACAAAACGGACATTTGGGGTAATCACAATCATGTAGTTTCCCGCACTCAGGACATTTAACCTGTGCAATTTTACTGTCTGAACTTTCGTTTGCATGATAAAATTCAATCTTTCCACATTCCGGGCAAGAAAAAATATCAACATTCATTGAGCCTGCAAGCAAATTAGGTAAATCACCTAAAATCCATCCTGTTTCACCAAGTTGTATCTTCTTTTGGCCACTGTATTTCATTTTATTATTACATCTTAAACAAATAAGTTCTTTCATATTCTACTCCATTAATGTTTTTATAAAAAATTTATCTTAATTAACTTCTTTACCACATTCAGGACAGTATTTTGGCATTTCTACTACAAGTCGTATATCTTCAATTCCTGATATAGTTAAAAATGAGTGTGAACAATATGGACATCTGCAAAAAATAAAAATCTGCAGATAAGATATACCTAATAATATAAATCCAGCAATTTTAACTATAGATGTATATTCCTCAACAAAAAATCCAATACAAATTATTATAACTGAAATTGCAGTACCTATTATCCATGCTATTCTGCTTTTTTCGTGTTTCAAAGCACACACCCTCTTTTTATATTACTTATTCTTCTCATTAAAATAAATGATAAATGCTCCCATAACGGCAATAGCAACAATAGAACCTACTTCTGAAAACCCATTCATTTCATCATATCCAAAAGCAGTCCCAAATAACCCTAAAACAAGCGTAACTATCAATGCTAAAAATGCTTTTCCCATTTTATTTACCACCTCATAAAAATAGTTTAAAATGTATCATATATTACAGTTTCGTTAATAGGACGATTCTTTATATGAAACTCATGAGGTACCGATGTATCAGACGGATAACCTAACATCAAAAGAGCCAAAGGTTTTATATTGTCCGGAATATTAAACTCTGATTTAATGGCTGACGGATCAAAATGCATTACCCAGCAACAACCGACTCCGATATTATGTGCCTCAAGCATCATATGTGTAGCAACAATGGCAGCATCAACAGGTGCTGAAATCGCATCATCATATTTCCTTTTCCAAGTTTCATCTTCATTATAACATACAAGCATTGCGCATGGTGCGTCAAAATGACACTTTGTGCATTTTTTGAGTTTTTCAATTGTATTATCAGTATTCAATACAAGTATTCTTTGCGGTTGAAAATTACAACCTGTCGGCGCTTTGTGTGATGCATTTAAAATTTTGGTAATACATTCGTTTGACAAATGTTCAGGTTTAAATTGTCTTACAGAGTATCTTTCTTCAATAAGTTTTTCAAATTCCATATGTAATACCTCTTTTTTTTAATTAATTGTATCACAAAATATTTTGTATGTAAAGATGTGCATTTGACAAAGGAAAAATAATTTTATATAATAAAAATAACATAAAACAACAAATTATAATGGAGGGATAAAATGGAATATAATGTTTCAGGCATGAGTTGTGCTGCATGTTCTCAAAGAGTTGAGAAAGCAGTTTCTTCATTACCAAATGTTGAATCATGCACAGTAAATTTGCTTACCAATTCAATGAATGTTTCAGGAACTGCAACTGACCAAGAAATAATAGATGCTGTAATTAAAGCAGGTTATAGCGCAAGTAAAAAAGGTGAAAACGATAATAATTTTAAAAAAGAAGAAACTACATTAGATGAAACAAAAACTCTTAAAAGAAGAATTGTATCTTCCCTGTTCTTTTTAGTCATCTTAATGTACTTTTCAATGGGTAATACAATGTTTGGATTACCACTTCCTGAATTCTTAAGTAAAAATTCTCTTGCAATATGTTTAATTCAAATGCTTCTTGCTATTATAGTAATGATAATCAACAAAAAATTCTTTATAAGCGGTTTTAAAGGAATATTAAACAAATCTCCTAACATGGACTCTCTTGTTGCACTTGGATCTTTTTCATCTTTTGCATACAGCTTATGTATTTTGTTTTATATGACTCAATTATATGTAGAAGGTAATATAACACTTGCAAACCATCAATTGCACGAAGTTTACTTTGAGTCAGCGGCAATGATTTTAACGCTCATTACTGTTGGTAAAACATTAGAATCAGTTTCAAAGAAAAAAACAACTGATGCAATTAATAGCCTTATAAATCTTGCACCGAAAACTGCAACAGTAGTAAGAAACGGCAAAGAAATGGTTATACCTGTAAAAGATATTATAAAAGGTGATATATTCTTAGTTAAACCGGGAGAAAGCATTCCTGCTGACGGAGTAATAATTGAAGGTCATTCTGCCGTTAATGAATCAGCACTTACAGGAGAAAGTATTCCTGTTGATAAAGAAATTGGTGATTTAGTATCGCAATCAACAATAAATGAGTATGGTTTTTTAAAATGCGAAGCGCAAAAAGTCGGTGAAGAAACACTATTTTCTAAGATTATTAAAACTGTAAATGATGCATCATCTTCAAAGGCTCCGATTGCCAAAGTGGCAGACAAAGTTTCAGGGATATTTGTTCCCATTGTTATTATAATAGCAATTATAACATTTTTTGTATGGCTAGTCTTGGGTGAAAGCATCGGATTTTCTCTTGCAAGAGCAGTTTCCGTACTTGTAATCAGTTGCCCTTGTGCCTTAGGCCTTGCAACTCCTGTTGCAATTATGGTCGGTAACGGTGTAGGTGCAAAGCACGGAATACTTTTTAAAAATGCTCAGGCGCTTGAATATACCGGTAAAATTAAAATAATTGCACTCGATAAAACAGGTACAATTACAAAAGGAAAACCTGAGGTTACGGATATTATACCATTTTCAACAAGCAAAGAAGAATTATTAAAGTATGCATATTCTCTTGAACTTAAAAGCGAACATCCTCTGGCTAAAGCCATTATTAAAAAAGCACAGGAAGATAATATAACACATTTTGAGAGCGAAGATTTTAAAATTCTTCCGGGAAATGGATTAAGTGCGACAATAAATGAAAATAAGGTTTACGGAGGAAATTTAAAATTTATAGAAAAATTTATTTCAGTAGACGATAAAATATTAAACAAAGCAAATGAATTATCAGAAAATGGTAAGACTCCCCTTTTCTTTTCTAAGGAAAATGTTCTTTTGGGAATTATTGCAGTAACTGATACGATAAGAGAAGACAGTTTCTTTGCAATAAAAGAATTAAAACAAATGGGAATTAAAACTGTTATGTTAACAGGTGATAATATTAAAACTGCATCTGCAGTAAAAAAACAGGTTTTAGTTGATGAAGTTATAGCTGATGTTTTACCAAATGATAAAGCAAGTAAAATATTAAACCTTAAAAGTTACGGGAAAACTGCAATGGTTGGTGACGGTATAAACGATGCACCTGCACTTATATCAAGTGATGTTGGAATAGCTATTGGCGGAGGGACAGATGTTGCAATTGAAACTTCTGATGTTGTCCTTTTGAAAAACAGTTTATCAGATATACCTAAATTAATTAAATTAAGTAAAAAAACTTTAAAAATAATACATCAGAACTTATTTTGGGCATTTATATACAATATAATTGGAATACCTCTTGCTGCAGGCGTATTTATACCATTTTTCAACTTAAAACTAAATCCTATGTTCGGTGCTTTAGCAATGAGTTTATCCAGTTTTTGTGTTGTAACAAATGCTTTAAGATTAAATAATATAAAATTTAACAAAAAGGAGAAAAAGAAGATGGAAGTAAAAATGAACATTGAAGGTATGATGTGTATGCATTGCGAGGCAAGAGTGAAGAAATGTTTAGAAGAAATAGATGGTGTTTCCGAAGCTATTGTAAATCACGAACAAAACTCTGCAATTGTTAAAATGACAAAAGAAATTCCATTTGATACATTGAAAAAAACTGTTGAAGCGCAAGGCTATAAAGTTATATAAGATTATTGATTTTATTGTTATTTTATGATACAATGTAATAAAAAAGAAAATGGAGATTTTTAATATGGAAATTAAAATACTTGCAAAAGTAAACGGAACACCTGTTACAAGTCAGGATGTTGATAATGAAATTAAAATGCTTGGTCAAAGAGGTCAGGAATTTAACAATCCACAAGGAAGAGAAATAGTTTTGGAACAAATTATAGCAAGAAAATTATTCTTACTTGACGCTATAAAAAACGGATATGAATATAATCCTGTTTTTAAAGATGAACTTCAAAAACTAAAAGAAGATTTACTTGCCAACTTTGCTATTACAAAAGCAGTTGAAAATGTAAAAGTTACCGAAGAAGATATTAAAGAGTTTTATAACAATAATAAAGATAAAATGATTGCGCCTGAAACTGTTAACGCAAGTCATATTTTAGTTGATGATGAAAATAAAGCAAAAGAACTTTTAGAAGAAATCAAATCAGGAAAAATTACTTTTGAGGAAGCGGCAAAAAATAACAGTTCCTGCCCATCTTCTCAAAACGGAGGTAGTTTAGGTGAATTTGGAAAAGGTCAAATGGTTCCTGAATTTGATACATTTGTTTTCTCAATGAATGTTGGCGAAATATCAGGACCTTGTAAAACTCAGTTCGGTTATCATTTAATAAAATTAAATTCAAAAACCGAAGCAAAAGAAATACCATTTGATGATGTTAAAGAAAATATTGCAATGCAACTTACTGCAGAAAAACAGCAAGCTGCTTATCAGTCAAAAATTAATCAAATGAAAATATTATATCCTGTTGATAAGTTCTAAAATATTTACTGTTTGTATTTTTGATATAATAAATTTTAAAAGCCTGTTCATTCAAAGAACAGGCTTTTTTGCCAAATTATGATTTGAATATCTCTTATCATCAGTTACTTCTTTTTCAATAAATGGAGGAAGAGAAAATTCTTCTTCTTCACTTTCAAGTTCAATTTCTGCTATAATTATCCCCTTGTTTTTACCTTCAAAAACATCAATTTCCCACATTTTTTTATCATAAGGATAAGTGTATCTCGTTTTTTCCAAAACTTCGCCTGAACAAGCATTTTCAAGAAGATTCAATGCATCATCATAAGGGATTTCATATTCAAACTCGCCTCTTGATAACTTACTTTTTCTATATTTAACTGTAAGAAATGCTTTGTCATTAAAGGTCCTTACTCTGACAACTTTCCCATCTTGTGATGAAATATACCCTTGCTTTATTTTAATCTTTTCTATAGCTTTTTTTACATCAAATTCTTTTACCAAAAATTTTCTTTCAATTTCAATATTCATATACTATCCTTTTTATCAAAAAAAGGGCTAAAACATAACCCTTTTTTAACTAATTTTAAATTCTTATTTTATATTACTCTTACTCTGATTATACCTTCAATACCTTCAATGTCTTTAACAACACTTTCGCTGATATCTCCTGTAACGTCAACCATAGTGTAAGCAACATTATTCCTGCTTCCGTTAATCATACCTTCAATATTTATACCATCTTTAGCAAGTTGATTTGAAATCTGACTTAACATATTAGGAATATTTTCGTGAATAACAGTTATTCTTATATCTGTTGATCTTGGCATTGTAACTTTAGGGAAATTAACAGAATTAACAATATTACCGTTTTCCAAAAAGTCCATAATTTGTTTAACAGCCATAACAGCACAGTTATCTTCTGCTTCAGGTGTTGATGCACCTAAATGAGGAATAGCAACAACATTTTTATATGTATGAAGACTGTTACATGGAAAATCGCAAACATATTTTGCAACTTTTCCGTCATCAATTGCTTCTTTCATTGCGTCAGACTCAACAAGTTCTGCTCTTGAGAAATTTAAAATTCTTACTCCGTCTTTCATTTGCGCAATTGTCTGAGTATTAATCATAGACTGAGTATCTTTGTTGAATGGAAGATGAAGTGTGATATAATCACAGTTTTCATATATTTCTTTTAAATCAGTTGCTCTTTTTATTGATTTCGAAACACTCCATGCAGCATCAACTGAAATAAAAGGATCGTAACCTATAACTTCCATACCAAGATGAGATGCAGTATTTGCAACTAAAACGCCGATTGCTCCTAAACCTATAACCCCTAATTTTTTACCCATAATTTCAGGACCTACAAAAGCCCCTTTTCCTTTTTCAACATCTTTTGCTATCTGGTCTGAATCAAGAGTTTCTGCCCATTTGATACCACCGACAATATCTCTGGATGCAAGGAAAAGCCCTGCAATAACAAGTTCTTTTACAGCATTAGCATTTGCTCCGGGAGTATTGAATACAACAATACCCTCCTCAGCACATTTTTCAACAGGGATATTGTTTACCCCTGCACCTGCTCTGCCGATTGCAAGTAAACTTTTAGGCATATCATATTCATGCATATTAAAACTTCTTAAAATAACAGCATCAGGATTTTCTATATTATCTGAAATTTTATAATCAGATGTAAACTTACTAAGACCAATCTTAGAAATTTTATTAAGAGTTAATATATTGCTCATTTTAATCACCATTTATAATTATTTATTTTCCATTTCAAATTTTTTCATAAATTCAACTAATTTTTTAACACCTTCAATTGGCATAGCATTATATATACTTGCTCTCATACCGCCAACACTTCTATGCCCTTTTATGTTAACAAAACCATTTGCTTTAGCTTCTTTTACAAATTTATCATCAAGTTCAGGATTTCCTGTAACAAATGTTGCATTCATTATAGAACGGTCTTCTTTTTCGGCACAACCTTTAAACAAGTTAGACTCATCTAAATAGTTATATAAAATACCTGCTTTTTCAATGTTGATTTTTTCAATAGCAGAAACACCGCCAAGGCTCTTTATCCATTCTAACACTAAACCACACATATATATACTGTATGTCGGAGGTGTGTTATACATAGAATCATTTTTAGCATGAACACTGTAATCAAGCATTGTAGGTGTAATAGGCAATGCATTTCCGATTAAATCTTCTCTTATAATTACTACAGTTAAACCTGCAGGACCAATATTCTTCTGAGCACCTGCATATAATAAACCAAACTTAGAAACATCTAATTTTTCAGATAATATACATGAAGAAATATCAGCAACCAAAGGAACATTTCCTGTATCAGGAATATAGTTATATTTTGTTCCATAGATTGTATTATTAAGTGTTATATGTACAAAATCTGCGTCTTTTGAAAAATCACTGTTTGAAAGTTTTGGAATATATGAAAAAGTTTTATCTTTACTTGATGCAACAATATTTGCTTCCCCAAATTTTGCACCTTCGTCTGCTGCTTTTCCTGCAAACTGACCAGTAACAACATAATCGGCTTTCATATTTTTACCATATAAATTAAGGGGAACCATGGCAAACTGTGTAGAAGCTCCACCTTGCAAAAATAACACTTTATAATTTTCAGGTATGTTCATAAGCTCATAAAACATACTGTTTGCTTTAAAAATAATATCTTCATAATCTTTTGAACGGTGACTCATTTCCATAACTGACATACCACTATTGCCATAACATGTAAGTTCAGATGCCGCTTTTTTCAAGACATCAAGTGGTAATGAAGATGGTCCGGCCGAAAAATTAAATACTCTTTCCATAAAAAAATCCTTCTTTTCTAAATATATATTTTTTCTATAATTATACATCAAAAGAAAAACATAGTCAACTGATTTTATCATATTTCTCAATATTGTTAAAAAATTATCAACTTGTATTCTATTGACATACTGTAAAAATAAATATATTATTAGATTGGTGATAATATGAATGAAAATTTTATGAAAGTTGCAATAGAGGAAGCAAAAAAAGCTTTTAAAATAAATGAGATTCCTGTTGGAGCAATAATTGTTAAAGATAATAAAATTATAGCAAAAGCACATAATTTAAAAGAAAAAAATCAAAATCCCCTTCACCATGCCGAAATTCTTGCTATAGAAAGCGCCTGTTCATTACTTAATAACTGGCGCCTTAACGACTGCGATATATATGTTACATTGGAACCATGTGTAATGTGTGCAGGTGCAATACTCAGTGCAAGAATTAAAAATTTATATTTTGGTGCTTATGATTTTAAACTTGGTGCATGTTATTCAAACGATAATATATTTAAAACAAACAAAGAAATATGTCATACAACTGTTTATGGCGGAATAATGGAAGAAGAATGTAAAAAAATAATAGGTAATTTTTTTGAAAACAAAAGATAACTACCTATTATATAAAATCACTTAAAATATAATTTGAAACTGAAAAACCTTTTTCGGTAAAGAAAAGGTTTTTTTCTTTTAACTCCATAAAACCCATATCAATATATTTTATTAATTTAGAATTATTATCTTTAAAAAAATCCTTTGAAAATCTCTCTTTGTAATCATCAAGGTTAATCCCTTTACACATTCTCAAGCCTGTAATAACATAATCTTTGGAAAGTTCATTAGTATCTTCTTTTACTGTTTTTTCAACCGGCTTTTTATTATTATTTAAAGAACTGATATAGTCACTCATATTACTAAAGTTGGAAAATCTTGTATCACAAATAAAAGAATGTGAATTAAGTCCAAGTCCAAGATAATCTTCCATTTGCCAGTATTTTACATTATGACGACATTCATACCCTTCTTTTGCATAGTTTGAAATTTCATATCTGTTATATTGACTTAATTCTTCTTTTAAACATTCAAACATTCTCCTTTCAGTTTCCTCATCGGGTAAATTTAAATCCATAGAATAAAAAGGAGTGTTTTGTTCTATAATCAGTGAATAAGAAGAGATATGCGTAGGATTAAGTTTTTTAACTTCATACAGGGTATTTTTAAAACTTTCAAAAGTTTGATCAGGAATTCCAAACATTGTATCTATATTTATATTTGTAAAACCTGAATTTATTACAAGCTCGTAACTTTTTAAAAAATCATAAAATGTGTGAATTCTTCCTAAAATTTTAAGTTCATTATCATTTGCAGACTGCATTCCTATACTGATTCTGTTAATTCCCGAGTCTTTATATGCTTTTAATTTCTCAAAAGTTAATGTTTTAGGATTAGTTTCTATAGTTACTTCGCAATCAGAAGAAATATCAATTTTAGATAAAATCTTAGAAATATAGTTATGGGGAACACAAGACGGTGTTCCCCCACCTATAAATACTGAATCAATTTTTCTTTTATTTATTAAATCAGAATATAAATCTATTTCTTTTTCAAGAGCCTCAAAATAATTAATAAAATCAGAATTTGAAAATGAAACAAAATCACAATAATTGCACTTTTTCACACAAAAAGGAATATGAATATAAATTCCTAAATTCATCATAATTTTAAAACCGACATAAATGCTTCCTGAGGAAGTTCTACCGAACCTACCTGACGCATTCTTTTCTTTCCTTCTTTTTGCTTTTCTAAAAGTTTCTTCTTTCTTGTTATATCCCCACCATAGCATTTAGCAAGAACGTCTTTCCTCATTGCTTTAACAGTTTCTCTTGCAATAATTTTATTGCCTATTGCAGCCTGGATAGGAATTTCAAAAAGTTGTCTTGGTATAACTTCTTTAAGTTTTTCTGCCATCTTTCGACCTCTTCCATAAGCTTTTTCACTATGAACAATGAAAGATAAGGCATCAACAACATCGCCGTTTAAAAGTATATCCAATTTAACAAGTTTAGACTCTTTATATCCGCATAGTTCATAGTCGAAAGATGCAAAACCTTTAGTTCGTGATTTTAGAGCATCAAAGAAATCATAAACTATCTCATTAAGCGGCATTTCGTAATGAAGTTGAGTTCTTGTACTGTCAAGATACTTCATATCAATATAATTTCCCCGCCTTTCCTGGCAAAGTTCCATTATATTCCCTACAAATTCAGTTGGTGTTATGATTATCGCCTTAACAATCGGTTCCTGCATAGATGCAATTTCTGACGGGTCTGGTAAATTTGTTGGATTATCAATATCCATTTGAGTACCATCGGTTTTGTTTATTTTATATATAACACTCGGAGCAGTTGTTATAATATCAAGATTATATTCTCTTTCCAATCTTTCCTGAATAATTTCCATGTGTAATAAACCTAAGAAACCACAACGGAATCCAAATCCTAATGCAATTGATGTTTCCGCCTCGAAAATAAGAGCAGCATCATTTAACTGCAATTTATCAAGAGCATCTCTTAAATCATTGTATTTTGAACCATCGGCAGGATAAATACCACAAAAAACCATTGGATTAACTTTCTTATAACCTGGCAACGCTTCACTTGCAGGATTAAAAGATAAAGTCACAGTATCGCCCACACGGGTATCTTTAACATTTTTTATACTCGCTGCAATATATCCAACTTCACCTGCTTTTAAAGAACCGTGATTAAAAGTTCCATCAGGCTCTAAATATCCTGCTTCAGTAACAGTAAATTCTTTTTTTGTATTCATAAGCCTGATACTGTCACCAACAGAAACACATCCGTCAACAACTCTTACCATAATAATTACTCCTTTATAACTATCATAATAAGAATCAAAAATCAGCGCTTTTAAAGGTGCATTTTCATTACCATTTGGTGCAGGAACATATTCAACGATTTTTTCTAAAACTTCCTCAATATTCGTTCCCATTTTAGCAGAAATAAGCGGTGCATGCTGTGCTTCTATTCCTATAATGTCCTCAATTTCATCTTTAACTTCCTGAGGTCTTGCGCTTGGTAAATCTATTTTATTTATAACAGGTACAATTTCCAGATTATCTTCAACTGCAAGATAAGTATTCGCTAATGTTTGTGCTTCGATACCCTGAGATGCATCTACTACCAGTATTGCGCCCTCACATGCTGCAAGACTTCGTGACACTTCATAGTTAAAGTCAACATGCCCTGGTGTATCAATAAGATTAAGTGTGTAAATATTACCATCTTTTGCCTTATATTCCATTTTTACAGCACGTGCTTTAATTGTAATACCTCTTTCTCTTTCAAGTTCCATATTATCCAAAAGTTGTTCCTTACTTTCTCTTTCAGTAACAACACCTGTAAATTCTAAAAGTCTGTCTGCAAGAGTTGATTTACCATGGTCAATATGGGCAATTATAGAGAAATTTCTAATATTTTCTTGATTGTATGACATATAAATTCCCTTTCACATTATATAATAATTTATTATATCAAATAAATATAATTTTGTAAACAAAAAAGTCCTTCCGGACTTTTTTATATACTGTATTTTTCTTTATATTCTTCATACATTTTACTGAATTCTTCATCGTTTCCGGTTTTAACTGCATTAAGATATTCGTGAACTTCAAATGAATCATTGTGTATTTCAATAAAGCAAACAGCAATGTTTGAGCAATGGTCAGCAACCCTTTCGTAATTACTTAGTATATCCGAAAGAATAAAACCAAGTTCCATTGTACAGTCGCCCTGAGTTAGTCTTTCAATATGACCACTTTTAATTTTTCTGTTAAGTCTGTCAATAACCTGTTCTAATGGTTCAACACTTTTCGCTATATCTATATTATCATCAGATAGTGTAATGTATGATAAATCAAGAATTTCAATAACTGCAGATGTTATAACTTTAATATCTGCCCATGCTTTTTTAGAAAAAGATACTTTTTTATCAAATATTTCTTTTGCACTTTCTGCAATATTTAACGCATGGTCGGATATTCTTTCAATATCACCTATACAATGTAAAAGTTCAGTAACAACTTTACTATCTTTTACCGAAGTATCTGACGCAGCGATTTTAACAAGATAGGTACTTGTTTTATCTTCATATTTATCAACTAATGTTTCTAATTTTTTAATTTCTTCAAATTTATTTACATCAAAGTTATATAATAATTCAGTTGCACTTTTGAATGTATCAATAGAAATTTTCGCCATATCACAAACGAGGTCTTTACACTTTTCAACAGCAAAGGATGGCATTGATAAGAAACGTTCATCTAATGTATCAAATACATCAACTTCTTTTTCATCAGTACTTTGTTTAACAGTTTTATATGCAAGTTTTTCAATAAATGAACAAAATGGTAATAAAATTACAGTAGAAACAATATTAAACAATGTATGGATAACTGCAATATCGAAAGCTGATGCCCGATTATCCATAAACGAAAAACCAACAATATTATTTAATAAGTAAAAAATACCTGCTACAATAACGACGCCAATCATTTTAATATACAGACAGGACAACGCTACCCTTTTTGACTCAGCATTTCCGCTTATTGAGGAAATAATAGGAGTTATTGTAGTACCTATATTCTGCCCAAGTATAACAGGGAGTGCAGTAGAATACGGAATTATACAAGATAAGGACAACGCCTGTAAAACCCCGACTGACGCTGATGAAGATTGAATAATCGCCGTAAACAATGTACCAACAAGAATCCCCATAATTGGGTTATCAGAAAACATTGTAAGAATATTTATAAAACTTTGATTATCTCTTAACCCTTCTACAGCACCACTCATTGCATCCATACCAAACATAAGTATAGAAAAACCAATCAGAATTGTACCTGTATTCTTTTTGGAATCCTTTTTTGACGTCATAATCATAAGCAGGCCAATAAGTGCCAAAACAGGTGTAAAAGACTCAGGCTTAAATAGTTTTATAATTGTTGCCGTTCCCTGAATATCTGCTGTACTAAGCAACCATGAAGTAACAGTTGTACCAACATTTGCACCCATTATAATACTTATAGTCTGGCTAAGTTTCATAATACCCGAATTTACAAAACCAACAAGCATAACGGTTGTTGCAGATGATGATTGAATAACTGCAGTAACTATAAGACCAAGAAAAAAGCCTTTAAATCTTGTAGATGTAAGTCTTGCTAAAATAGACTCTAACTTTCCTCCTGCTAACTTTTTAAGTCCGTCCCCCATAAGATCCATTCCATACAAGAAAAGGACCAATCCGCCTATAAGGTTTAAAACGCTAAAAATATCCATTTATTTTCTCCTTATTACACAAAAAATTTTATATACTATTTTGTAATTTCCTCAACGCATTCTTTTATAAGTTTGATATCTTCTTTAAGTATTTCCTCATCAAAATCAGAAAATGTATTATTTAATACGCTGTTTCCTGTAATCATTTTATACCATAAAAGCCCGGCTGCATATCTTCCAATACCTAAACTTAAATGGAATGAATCTCTGTGAATTTTTAAAATACCTCTTTTAATAAGTTTTTGCATCAATTCTCCTGACGGAATCAAAAAGTCAGCATTAATATCTTCTGCTGCTTTTTTATATGCGTTTTCTATATCTGAAAACATATCAATCTGAGTTAAATATCCCATTTGATTAGTAAGTTTATCACTGCCTTCTTCGTAAGCCCAAGTCTGATGAATTGCAATTTTTGCTTTTGGACAACACTCGCTTACATATTTAAAAAGCATATCAAGATAAGGCTGATATGAATTATAATCAGTACTGAAATTACTTGCCTGTTGTAAGGTTATAATGTCCCAATCTCTGTTAAGAAGTGCTTCCTTTAAAGAAACTTGAAATCCGGTACTTTCTCCATTCATTTCGAGCATATATTCTCTTTCTTCACTAAGCATATTTCTATAATGACGGGACAATGGACATCCCCCGATATATAAATTAAAAGTTGTTAAATCAACTCCATCACATTTTGCAATTCTTGATATATATCTTTGTGCATCGCAAGAAAAACTGTTTCCAATTGATAAGACATTCATTTCAATTTCCTCCGTACTCACATGACATTTTAGATTTTCGATTATTCTACAAATTATTATAACATATTTTATTTTTTTTTCAATAAAAAAAAGGCTTTTTTTGCCTTTTTTTATCTATGTTGAAGATATATACATATTTTTAAGTTCTTTTAAAACTTTTTTTTCTATTCTGCATACCTGGACTTGTGAAATACCAAGTATTTTTGCCACTTGCTCCTGAGTCATTTCATTAAAAAATCTGAACATAATTACTTGCCTTTTTTTACCGTCAAGTTTTGATAACATTTCTTTTAAAGCAATTTTATCAACTATCTGTTCTTCTGTTATAGCTTTATCATCAGCAATTTTATCTTTTAAATATAATTTATTTTCATCTGAGTCAATCGTTTCTTCTAATGAATATACTGATTCTGATGCATTCAAAGTGTAAATTATGTCTTCAATGGATACGCCTAACTCATTCGCTAAATCGCTCATTTTAGGAGCTTTTGAAAATTTAGTTTCAAATTTTGATTGTGCATATTTTATTTTTATATATAGTTCCTTTACATTTCTTGAAACCTTTACCATACCGTCATCACGTAAAAATCTTTTTATCTCTCCTGAAATCATAGGAACTGCATAAGTGGAAAACTTAACATCGTATGACTCACTAAAATTCATCATTGCTTTATAAAGACCTATCATTCCAAGCTGTATTAAATCTTCATTATCTGTACCCCGTCCGACAAATTTTTTTACTACAAGATAAACAAGTCCCTTATTCTTCAAAAGGAACTCATCCTGAGCATCTTTTTCTCCATGTTGTGCTTTTTTTAGCAATGAATTGTCAAATTCAATAATCAAGAAAGATACCTCTTTAATGTCACAGTTGTCCCCTTATTAACCTGTGAAATAATATGTACCTCATCCATAAAAGTTTCCATAACAGTAAATCCCATTCCTGATCTTTCGTCTGTGTTTCCAGTTGTATATAAAGGCTGTCTTGCTTTGTTTATATCTTCTATTCCTTTACCCATATCCTTGATTGATATTTCAATTATCCTGTCTTTATATATTCTGGTTGTTAAAGTTATAATTCCAACTGTATTTTCATATCCGTGAATTATGGAGTTTGTAACCGCTTCGGAAACTGCAGTTTTTATATCAGTAAGCTCGTTGAGTGTCGGATCAAGTTGTGAAACAAAGGAAGAAACAGCAACCCTTGCAAAACTTTCATTAGCCGAACGGCTTAAAAACTCTAATTTCATTTCATTTAAAATTTCCATATTCCCCATCCTTTCTATATAATTTCGGCAAAATTATGTATTCCTGCCATTTTAAGTATTTTTATTATTTTATCATCTCTGACCCTTATTTTTACATAACCCGAAACCGCTTCCATATTCTTAACTCTGCCCATAATAAGAGCAATTCCGGAACTATCCATAAATTGTAAATTTGTAAAGTCAAATATTAACACATTATAAATTCCTGATGCCAGTTTTAAATCTATTTTTTCTCTTAAATTTTTGGCATTATGATGATCGAGTTCTCCCGAAATTTTTGCGGTAAGAACTGTTTTTCTAACCTCAAAAGATAAATTCATTCATCTCGTCCTTTCCATAAAAAAATATCTCCTGTATAGCATACAAGAGATATTTCTATAAATATTAAGTTTTTCCTTTGTTGAAATTTATCAAGTTTTATCGAATAAGTTCTTAATTTGAGATATTTGATATATTGAACCACAAAAAATATAACTTTCGTCATTTTTCTTTGTTTTTATATCATTTACAATCTCATACAATGGCATTGTTTTAAAACCAAATTCAGTAGATAAAATTTTAGGATCGTGACTTAATTCTTCAGAAAACGAAGTAAGAATTACTTCACCGTGATTTTTTAAATTCTTTAAAAATCCTATTGCATCTTTTTCTTTAAAAACCGATACTATATAAACAGGTTTTTTAATATTGTGATAGCAAACTGTTTCAACTATACTTTTTGCACCTTGCGGATTATGCCCTCCGTCTATAAATACTAAAGGATTATCAGAAATCTTCTCAAATCTACCCTCAAATTTCATTTTTGAAAGTCCGTTTTTTATATATTCATATTCGATGCCAAGTTTTTCACTTGCCTCAATTGCAACACATGCATTATAAACCTGATGTTTTCCAAGCATGTTTATATTATATTCCTTTTCTTTATATAAAAATTTACTGCCGGAAAAATCTCTGGAAATTATAACAGGTTCATCTATCGTCTTATATTCGCTCATTTTTATTTTACATTCTTTAATTAAAACATCTTCACAGTCAGTAGGATAATACACTAAAGGAACATTTTCTTTTATTATGCCTGCCTTTTCATAAGCGATTTTTTCTACCGTGTCACCTAAAATTTTAGTATGATCCAAATCTATTGTAGTAATAACAGAAAGTTCGGGAACTACAATATTTGTGCTATCTGTTCTTCCGCCCATTCCTGCTTCCAATACAACATAATCGCATCCTTTAATATAAAACCAGTACATTGCAATAGCAGTAATTATATCAAACTGTTTTACTTCATGTGGAAGTGCCTTTGCGATATTTAAAATCATACTGCCGATTTTTGCAAGTTCGTCATTTTCAATATTTATATTATTTATCTTAAATCTTTCGTTGAACGTATGAATATAAGGCGAAGTAAAAAGACCTACTTTACACCCTTTTTCAATAAGTATAGAAGAAATATAATTTGATGTTGATCCTTTACCGTTAGTACCTGCAATATGTATAAATTTAAGTTTTTTATGAGGATTCCCAATCTTTTCTAAAATTTCGCACATCACTAAAAGGTTTGGTGTTTTACCAAACCTTTTAATTTTGAATAATTCATTTAAAAAATCATTATAACTTAGTTCAATCATTTCAACTTATCTTCAATTTGTCTTAACATTTCTTCAAATTTTAATTTCTTTTCTTTTTCTTCGTCAATAAGTTTTTGAGGCGCCTTATTTACAAACCCTTCATTTGAAAGACGTGAATCAACTCTCTTTATTTCACTTAAAATGTGTTCTTTTTCCTTTTCAAGTCTTTCTCTTTCTTTTTTAAGATCAACAAGTTCTCCTAAGGGCATAAGAATTTGTGCGCCCTCTACAACTAAAGATACAGCGTTTTCAACAGTCAAGTCTTTGTCAGTTGTAACAACAACTTCCGATGCTCCACCAAGTTTTGTAAAGAATCCTGCCCCTTTAGTAAATGTATCCACATCATCAGTAACAATGAACATTTTAGCTTTTTTTGACATTGGAACATTCATTTCTGCTCTTAAATTTCTAAGTGCTTTAATTGCTCCGATAATCATTTCAACTTTCTTTTCATCGTCTTTAAAACTAAGTTCTGAAACATATTCAGGCCATTTTGAAATCATAATACTTTCTTCATTTGTCGGTAGCGCCATGAATATTTCTTCAGAAATAAACGGCATAAACGGATGAAGAAGTTTAAGTGAACCTGATAATACATACGATAAAACATTTTGTGCAACACGTCCGCTTTCTTCTTTTGCATAAAGACGCATTTTTATCATTTCAATGTACCAGTCACAAAGTATATCCCATATAAAATCATATAATTTTGATACAGCAACACCAAGTTCAAATTTATCAAGATTATCAGTAACTTCTTTTACTAAATCATTATACTTAGATAATACCCATTTATCTTCAATTTCCAGATTTTCAGGAATTTCAATACTGTCAATATCAAGATTCATTAGTGTAAATCTTGATGCATTCCAAATCTTATTGGCAAAGTTTCTTGATGCTTCAACCTTTTTAATAGAAAATCTCATATCATTACCGGGAGAGTTTCCTGTAGCCAAAGTAAATCTTAATGCATCTGCACCATATTCATCTATAATTTTTAATGGATCAATACCATTGCCTAATGACTTACTCATTTTTCTGCCAAGTTCATCACGAACAAGACCATGAATAAATACATATTTAAAAGGAACTTCATTCATTTGTTCCATACCTGAGAATATCATTCTAGCAACCCAGAAGAAAATAATATCATAACCTGTAACAAGTACGCTTGTAGGATAAAAATATTCTAAATCTTCTGTTTTCTCAGGCCATCCTAAAGTTGAGAAAGGCCATAGTGCAGAACTGAACCAGGTGTCAAGGACATCTTCTTCCTGTTTCATTTTTCCATTACATTTAGGACAAGCCAAAACATCTTCTTTAGAAACAACCATTTCACCGCAATCAGCACAGTAATATGCAGGAATTCTATGCCCCCACCATAACTGACGGGAAATACACCAGTCATGAACATTTTCCATCCAGTTTAAATAAGTCTTTGAAAATCTGTCAGGAACAAACTGAATTTCTCTATCTTTAACAACCTCAATTGCTCTTTTTGCCAACGGTTCCATTTTAACAAACCATTGTTTTGATGTAATAGGTTCAACAGTTGTACCACATCTGTAACATTGACCAACATTATGTTTATGAGGTTTAACTTTAACTAAGAAGCCTCCGTCTTCCAAATCTTTTACGATTTGTTTTCTCGCTTCGTATCTATCCATACCCTGATATTTACCACCAAATTCATTGATAGTAGCATCATCATTCATAACTCTTATTTGTTCTAAATTATGTCTTAATCCTACCTCAAAGTCGTTAGGATCGTGAGCAGGAGTGATTTTAACACAACCTGTTCCAAATTCTTTATCAACGTATTCATCGGCTATAACCGGAATTTCTCTGCCAACAAGCGGTAGAATTAAAGTTTTGCCAACAAGGTGTTTATATCTTTCATCTTCCGGATGAACAGCAACAGCAGTATCCCCAAGTAAAGTTTCAGGTCTGGTTGTTGCAATTTCCAAAAAGTCTTCAGAATCTTTAATAAAATATCTGATATGCCAGAAATGACCGTCTTGTTCAGTATATTCTACCTCTGCATCAGATAAAGCAGTTATACAATGAGGACACCAGTTAATAATTCTGTTACCTCTGTATATAAGACCTTTTTCATAAAGTTTAACAAAAACTTCTTTAACTGCTTTTGAGCAGCCTTCATCCATTGTAAATCTTTCTCTTGAAAAGTCACAGGAACTGCCAAGTTTTTTAATCTGGTCTAAAATATAACTTCCGTATTTATTTTTCCAGTCCCAGACAAGTTCCAAAAACTTTTCTCTGCCAAGATCATGACGTGTAAGTCCTTTTTCTTTTCTTAAATTTTCTTCAACTTTAATCTGAGTTGCGATACCGGCGTGATCAGTACCCGGTATCCATAACGTTGGATAGCCCTGCATTCTTTTGTATCTTACTAAAATATCCTGCAATGTTTCATCCAGAGCATGTCCCATATGAAGTTGACCAGTAACATTCGGAGGCGGAATAACAATTGTAAAAGGTTCCTTATTCTTGTCGATTTTTGGAGTAAAGTAACCATTATTCAACCATTTTTCGTAAATTTTATCCTCAACCTCATTTGGTGAATAATTTTTTGCAATATCATTTTTCATAACATAAACTCTCTTTCTATACTAAAATTTCATAAATGTAGTAATTACAAGTATAAATTTTACCATCTTTCAACTATTTATAATAACATTTTTTTAGCCGAAAATCAATATTTAATATTATAAAATATTAAAATATTGTTAAAAATTCTGATAAAAATTAAAAACACACTCTGATTTAACTCAAAATGTGTTTTTAAAAAGATTATATCTAAACAAAGTTAAAGAATAATGTATTTAAATATAACTGAGGCACACTCAATTATAAAGTGTGCCTCGAAAAGTTCTCTATTATACCAAATTATATATTATTTAAGTTCAGGTAAACTTGCTGCCGCAACAGATTGACCAACTCTTCTTGAACTTTCATCAGGAATATGAAGATTAATCTTTTTAGAAAGTTCTGGGAATTCTTTATCTAAAACTTCCTGAGCACGGCTAAGCAGGATTGTTCCGCCTTCGCCTGATGTAACACGACCCATTATAAGAACATGTTTAATATCATAAAATTCTGAATAGAAAGCAATCGCATATCCGAAATATGCACCGATTGTGTCATAAATATCAGCTGCTCTCTGGTCTCCTTCTTTCATAAGCCCCTGAACAACCTTTAATTTTTCTGCAGGAGAAAGATTTTCATCAAGTTCAATTCCGGCATATGGAGCAAGTTTGATAACTCCATCCTGTGAGAAATATTTAACTCCGCATCCGTAGTCGCCCGACCATTCGTCAACCATAGCATCAGAAGAGAAGTCAACAGGAACGAATGCAAGTTCGTTAAGCCATCCTGTGATATTTCCCTGAGGGTCAACATAACCACCTGCTTCAGATGTACCCATTGCAACACCTAAAACTGAGTTATCATTTAAATCCATAGCACCTGCAAGAGCAGTAACATCACCATCATTTGCAACTTCGATAGGAATATTTTCTCCTATTTCTTTTGCAACATCTAAGTACATATTTTTAACTTTTTTATCAAATTCTTCATCACTAACTTTTAAGAACAATGAAGCAACCATAATTCTGTTATCAACATATACACCGGCACTTGAAACACCAATAGCATCAACTCTTGGCATATGAGATGCAGCTGTTTTCATTGCTTCTAAAATTCCCTGATAGTGATAATCCGGGTCAGAGTTTATTTTAGGGAACCAAACAACTTCTTCAGAATAAACGCTTTCGCCATCAATAACAGCACTAACTTTTCTGTCACTTCCGCCAGCGTCAAAACCGATTCTGCAACCATCAAGATGTCTTCCGATAGGAGCAGCAGCAGATTTATCTTCAGGAGCTTCTTCTAAAGAGCATACAATAACTTCAAATTTTTCTTCATACACTCTTTCCATAAAGTGAACATCAAAATCTCTTAAACCGCCATATGTATATGCTTCTTTGATTTTATTACCAACAACTTCGCTTCCTGCGATATAAATTTTATATCCACCTGCAACCCATAAAAGAGCCTTAGCTATTCTTTCAACAAAGTTGAAGTTTTCTTCATCGTGATCGCATCCATCTTTGAAAACTCTTGTTTTATAGGTAACAGTATAACCTTTGTTTCTTTCAATCGCAATGATAATGTCCTGACCGTCATCTTTGGTCTTTTCTTTCATATCTCTTACGATTAAAGATAATGGTTGAAATTTAGGATCTAATTTTGCATTAACTTTAAGATTCATATTTAACATCTCCTTTTATAATTGTTTTTAATACATTAAATTCATTATCTAAAACTACAATATCGGCATCTTTACCTACATCCAAAGAGCCTTTTTTATCGTCAATTCCTAATGTTGTAGCAGGGTTAAGTGATGCACCGTTAACACATTCCCATAATGGTATGGTTGAATTTGTGTAAACATTCCATACACCTTTATTAAGCTTAAGAACGCTTCCTGCAACAGTTCCGTCTTCCAGACGACAAACAACATCTTTGTATATAATTTTTTGACCGCCAAGAGTATATTCTCCATAAGGCAACCCACCTGCAGGAAGACAGTCAGTAATAAAGCAAAGTTTTCTTCCTTTTATTTTCCATAAAATATCATATAAACTTGCTGATACATGGAAAGCATCAACGATAACTTCGCAGGAAACATCTGAATTGAATGCCGCAGTAACAACACCTGGCGCACGATGTGCAAGCGGTGTCATAGCGTTAAAAAGATGTGTGACATGTTTAACACCGTTTTTTGTACTGTTATATGCTGTTTCATAATCGGCAGATGTATGCCCCATAGATACAATAACATCAGTTTCGTTGTTTATTTCTCTTATAGCATCGAAATTCTTTGTATCTTCTTCAGGAGCCAAAGAAATGATTTTAATAATATCGGCATATTCTTTTACAAACTGCGCATCAGGCTTAAGTATATATTTAGGGTCCTGCGCACCTTTTTTAGATTCGCTGATGAACGGTCCTTCAGCATGAACACCTAAAATTTCACTGCCTTCCCATGTTTTGCTTTCTTCTTTTAAATTTCTTAAAACTTCAAGCGATTTTTTTATAACTTTCATATCTTCGGTCATTGTTGTCGGAAGATAACCTGTAACCCCGTTTGCAACAATACCTTTTGAAATTACTCTTATACTTTCTTCTTCCCCGTCACAAACATCTTTTCCGAGATAGCCATGTATATGTAAATCAATAAATCCTGGAGAAACATATCCTCCGTTTGCGTCAATAACCTCACAATCGCAAGGCACATCACATTCAGGAACTATCCCGCAAATTTTGTCTTCATATAACAAGGCGGAGTTTTCTGAAATTCTGTCTTTTAAAATAATTTTACCATTAATTATTGCTTTCATTTTTACACCCCTTATTAACTTTATTAAATAATTTAATAAAGTTTTTTATTTATTATATCATACTATTTTTTTATATGCAATAGATTTTAATTAAAAAATTCAGTGTACAATTTAGATGCCAAATGTTTTGGCGATATACTCACATCCAATCAATTTCTTTCAGCTAAATTTTGAGCTAAAGCTCAAAGCTAAATTATCTCATTTCATTCAATAGCTAAATTGTTTCTTTGAAACAGCTAAATTAAATTCGCTTTTAGCTGACTGCAATGTCAATTTAGCTACGAAGTAATTTAGCGTGCATTAGCACATTTAGCTCGCCGTCAGGCGAATTTAGCCGAATAGATTTAACTTTGTTAAATCTATTCTATTACATCATTCTTATAAGACCTATTACTCTTCCGAGAACTTTAAGTTCATTTACAATAATAGGCTCCATATAGTCATTTTCAGGCTGCAATCTGAAATATCCGTTTTCTTTATAAAAAGTTTTTACTGTAGCACTGTCATCTATAAGAGCAACTATAATATTTCCGTTTGATGCAGTATCTTCCCTTCTTACTATAACATAATCGCCGTCAAAGATACCTGCATTTATCATACTGTCACCTTTAACTCTTAACATAAATACATCTTTGTTTTTTGCAAAATCCATTGGTAAAGGGAATGTTCTTTCCACATTTTCTGCCGCCAAAATCGGCTGACCTGCTGCAACCTGCCCGATAACAGGAACTTCAAGATAATCTATTCCATTTTCTTTTCCTTTATATATATCACTTTCTTCTCTGTAGTTATCCGATATTGAAATCGCTCTTTTTTTAAGAAGGTCTTTTTTAAGATATCCCATTTCAACAAGTGAATTAATATGAGCATGTACTGAGGAGGGAGAACTTAAGTTTACACCCTTACATATATCACGAACTGCTGGCGGATAACCGTTTTTTTCTATATAGTTTTTAATAAAATTAAATACTTCCTGTTGTTTTTTTGTTAAATCATGCATTTTATTACCTTCTTTCTTTTTTTATTAAAATTCACAAATTCTAATAAGCAGACATATTATATATAAAAAAGTTTTTCAGGTGATTTATATGTTCAATAATTCTATAATAAATATCAAAAAAAGACCTTATGCGATTTCAAGAATAAAGGGAAACAATAATAACCCGCGTATCAATGGTATTGCTTACTTTTACAAAGTACAATCAGGTGTACTGGCTTCTATTCAAATTACCGGTTTGCCTTTATCAGACGATATTTGCAAAAAACCTGTATTTGCAGTTCATATTCACAGTGGAAACAGTTGTACCGGAAACAATACCGACCCATTCGCAGATGCATTGACACATTATAATCCAAATAATTGTGCTCATCCCTATCACGCAGGCGATTTACCACCTATATTTGGTGCAAACGGGATTGGACTTTCTGTATTTTTAACAAACCGATTTTCCGCCGAAGAAATAATAGGAAAAACAATTATAATTCACTCTGCACCTGATGATTTTACATCTCAACCATCAGGTAATTCGGGAACAAAAATTGCATGCGGAGTAATTTTGCCTAATTATTAAACTCTTCTTATTTAATAAATATATTATGTGTCATATTCAAAGTAATACATTATATCTGTATCACAATCATAAATGGCTATTGAAAAATTGAAAGAATATCTATCAAACAATTCAGTATCGTCTTTACTATCCTTGCTTTTATAATGTCTGTCTTCAAACATAAAATAGCCATTTTTTATTTTAGGAATATGTGCTTCTTCCTGTAACTTATATCCATATGTAACACCATCTTTTTCTCCGCCATATATAATGAGATTAAGATTTTCAGACAAAGGGAGTTTATTCCAATTACTGACTATTTTCAATGCTTCTTCTTTGTTATCAGAGCAATCTAATATTAAATAATAAGAGCCATCTCCATGAAATCCCCCATGAGTGTCAAGTTCTTCAATTACTGTAAAATCTCTTTTTGAAAACTCAAAATATTCTCTAAAATCCGCAATATAACATAAAGTATAGTATAACGATAGCAAAAACAAAAATGCTACTAAACAGTGCATAACAGGGAAAAAAGTTTTAAATGAAATCTTTTTATTTTTCCATGTTTTATATAATGAATAGATATATGTAATAATATATGTTGCACCAATCATCATACCCAAAAAGGACATAAAAATTTCAACAAATGATAATTTTGTTATAACTGAACCAATAAACCACAGTAGCATCATCAAACTTCCAGACATTGCAATAGGTATTGGCAATGCGAAAAGAATAAATAAAAATATAATCAAAGGTTTATTTTTCATATTACCTCTCCTAAATATCATTTAACATAATTCGACTTTTGTCAAGTCAGGAGAACAGTGAATAATAAGAACCATCACGAAATATAACGAAATCAAAGATTTCTATATTTCGGAGAACCTTGTTACTCCGTAATAAGAACCATCACCCAACACGAAATCACAGATTTCTATTGGGTACCCGAGAACCTTGTTATGCTAACGCATAATATGGACCTACTATTTTTCCCTTAATTTTTCACTGCATTTTTTCTGAACAAAATTCTTTAGAACCTGCGAGAATACTGGATTTTCTCGCTCCCGATAGTGTATGTAAATATCAAAATCGGCAAACTAATCTTTTAAATTGTATGGACTTGACACGAGTAAAACTCGATGAGTTTTCTCTTGCGTCAACACCATCAATAATCTTTTTTCTTTCCGCACCCTGTACATTTTTTACTAAAAAGCCCTTCAAATTCACTGCCACAATATCGGCAAACATTAGCATTTCTTTTTTCATTTTCCAATAATTTTTCGATTGAATCACTATTTGGAGGCATAAGAATATTATTTATACTTTCAATTTTTGATTTTACTCCAAATGTCGCACCGGCAACAACAAGACTTCCTGCCGAATTTAGGCCTATTGTTGTTATTAAGCTATTTGAAATATCAACTATTCCTTCCCACTGTAAAACATCACATTGGTTGTTGCTATTATAACCAGTTGCAATAACTGTTCCATCTTTTTTCAATCCTATAGTAAGCTCCATCCCTGCAAAAACCTTAACAATGTCTGTCCATTCATGAACATTGCATTGACCTTTTGAATTATTTCCAACAGCAACAACTTTACCGTCTTTTTTAATACCAACAGTATGACCAAGCCCTGCGGAAATTGATACAATATTTGACCATTTTGAAACATCACACTCTCCATGTGAATTTGAACCAGCCGCCACTACAGTTCCGTCTGTTTTCAAACCAACTGTATGAGAAGCTCCTGCAGAAACAGCTAATATATCTTTCCAATTTGCAACATTTGTATTTTTACTTTGTTGGTAACCCGTTTCAACAACGGTACCATCTTTTTTAAGACCCACCGTGCGGCCTCTAGAAGCAGAAATTGAAATAATGTCTGTCCATTTTGATACATTACATTGTCCCTCCGGGTTGAAACCAGTCGCCAAAACTGTTCCATCAGTTTTTAATCCCACTAAATGAGATCCACCTGAAGAAATGGAAACTATATTTTTCCAATCTCTTACATCATAGTCTTGTCTTATAACAAAGTCAGGATCATATCCTTTAATAACTACAGTTCCGTTAGCTTTTAACACAGCAACATTATTACCTAGAACAGAAATATACGATCGAAGATTATATACACATTTTTGTTCAATTAATTGTTTAAATTCTCGATTATTTTTTTCAATGAATGCTATGCGGTTTTCAATGTATGTATTCACCAATTTTTTAGCATTTTTCCAATCAGAAATTGATTCTAGTAACTTGATTGCATTTTCATATTCTGCTACTCCTATATTTGGATTCATAAGGATATCCTTTGCCGAAAAATAGATCATGTTATTCTTGTATTCTAGACTATTATTAACTTCTATATTTATTTTTGGAACTTTATAATATGTTTCAATGGCCCATAAATTAATAGGCACAAAAACAATTTCAATTTCTTTATTTTTAAATTTTTCTGTTTCGATACAATACCCATGAAGTGAGTTTTTCTGTATAGAACCATTAAACGGCAATACAAATATCACATCACCTACGATTTCTTCATCAACAACCACAAGTGCCTTAAAAGAACCATCAACAGTAGCATTTACATCATCATAGATCAGAATGCCTGGTGTGGGTTGTGTTTCAACAGTTAACTCTAGTGCTCCTGTTTCCGTATATTTTTTCTGCACAACACGTGGATTAAGTTTTGCAAGCAAATCATACATTGACAACTCTTCTACCAATTTTTTGCTAAAATCTTTTATTTCTGTTCTTAAGTAATCGATTCTTTCTTTTGCCTTTTTTATAGTTTCATCAATGCTGAATGAAGCATCCATTTGCATTTTTACAATCGAACTCATCAATTGTTGATTATGTTCACGTGCTTTTACATTCTGTTGCTGAATATCCAATGCAGTTGCTAACCCAGCTGCGCCTCCAGCTATTCCGCTTGCAACACCTCCAAGAATAGCCCAATCCTTTTCCTTAATTTCCCCGGCTTTGTATATCGCCTTTCCTATGTTTTGAGAATTTTCCTTTTGCTTTTCATAAAGGTTGATTTCATATTGTAATCTAGATATTTCATCTACTAGCACGGAAATAGGCTTATCGCTTCCTGTATACCAAGCAAATTCTTTAACCGTCTTAATATGTAATAATTCTTTTGATCGTGTTTTTTCTATATCTTCATTCTTTGGTTGGTCCTCTTTTTCTTGAAAAAAAATATCCTTTCCTTTATTAAACATTTCAACAAGTTCAGTTTCTGAATAGTCGAATCTGTTATTTTTCGCAGCAAGAACAATTCTTGCGATATCAGCTTTTGTGTCTAACTTTACAATGCCATCTTCTTGACAAATCAAATAAAAGTTTTTTGCGGTATTATTATCCATATTAAAAACTCCTTATAGCCATTTATAATCTTATATCATTAATTATCCACATTAACCCATTTGTTAATGAATTGCGATAATTAACAACTCGTTTATAAGTATCAATATAAGTTTCCATTATTTTTATTAATTCACCCTTTATGTACTCGTCATTGTAGATTACTTCCCCTTGCGGTTGCTCAATTTCTTTTTGTTTTCTTGTTAAATATGCTCCCGGTCTATTGATAGCATAATTTTCAGCAAAATTTCGTAATTCAAGTTGTTCTATTTCTAGCAGTAAATCAACTGTTCTTTTTCCTAAAATGTTTAATGAAATTAGTTCTAATATCTCATTATGTATCTTTTTTTCATTTTCCATCAAAAAATCTATAATAACAATTTCTTTTTTATTTCTTACAACGTACGTACCTTCAGAAAATATATCAATATTTTGAATATTGTTCTCAATCTTTCTTTTTATTTTTTCGTAATCACTAACAAAATGTTCTTTTGCAAAAATATAGATAGTATCGCTCATGTATGTTTCTATTTCAGCTAACTTTACATGAATATATTTATTATATTTCGTTTTTCTTTTTAAAAATGAAGGCAATGTTTGAATTACATAAAATATGTAAGCGCCTATTAAGCTAAGGCATACATTATAAATCAAAATATTATTATGCACAAAAAAATCTATATTGCAAATAGCAGGCGCATCACAACAATAAAGAAAGCTTATTGTAAATGCAATAAATAATAATATATCCGTCATAATATCTCTCTTTTCTTCAAACATTTTTCGACATAATATAGTTCGTGTCAAGTCAGGATTAAAGAATAATTTCATCCTTTTCAAAGTCATTATACCATCTTTTTTCAAAAAAGTCAAACAAATGTTCGAAAAAGTATTGACAAAAACATTTGTTCGATTTATAATATAATTACTTCGAACAAATGTTCATTTAGAAAGGATGGATATTATGAAAAAAATAGTTATAAAAAACAAATTCAGATTTATATGTTTCTTACTTGTTGTATTTACACTTTTATCAATATTATTAGTTTCAGTTTCAGATTTTGGAAAGGTTTATTCCAAGTCTTATGACAGATTTGCTACATACTTTGTTGAAAGCGGAGATACCTTATGGGAAATTGCTGAAAAAAATAATATAAATAACAAAGATTTAAGAAAACTTATTTTTGAAATAAGAGAACTTAATGGCATTGATTCCAACCTTTATATAGGTCAGGAAATTATAATTCCACTTTAAAGTAAAAAAAAGACGCATCAGCGTCTTTTTTTAACATCTTTTATATAATTCATTAAATCGTTTAAATTTGTCTTTATCGATACTTTGCAGTTGTTCTTTGGTAATTCTGTACTGCCAGTTCCCTTCTGCACGCCCAGGAACATTTATTCTCGTGTCACTTCCATAACCCAAAAGGTCTTGTATAGGCAAAATAACAATCCCTGCATTACTTGCAAAAATACTTCTTAAAATACTATCATAACCTTTTTCCCAATCATCCAGATGATAATTACAGTATTCAAGCATTCTTCTTTTATTATCCATAGGAAGTTCCCATAAATGTCCAAGAAGAGTATTATTATCATGTGTTCCCGTATATGCTACGGAGTTATTGATATAATTATGAGGAATATGAGGGTTATCAGAATCATCTAAAAATCCAAACTGAAACACTCTTACTCCAGGATATCCGCTGTCACTTAAAAGTTTTTTAACATCATCGGTTATTTCACCTAAATCTTCTGCGATAATCAAAGTATCGGAAAACTTTTCATTAAACTTTTCAATAAGATCCATACCAGGTCCTTTTACCCATTTTCCTCCTCTGGCAGTTTTATCGCCGTACGGTACTGCCCAGAATGACTCCAAGCCTCTGAAATGGTCAATTCTGACACCGTCAAACAGTTCCGTCATATAGGTCATTCTGTCAATCCACCATTTATAACCATTTTTCTTCATAGCATCCCAGTCATAGAGTGGATTACCCCAAAGTTGCCCGTCAGAAGAAAAATAATCAGGAGGAACACCGGCAACGCACAAAGGGAAATTATTTTCATCTAATAAAAATTCTTCTTTATTTGCCCATACATCTGAACTGTCAAGTGCAACATACATAGGTATATCCCCTATGATTTTTATTCCCTTTTCATTTGCGTATTTTTTTATGTCTGCCCACTCATTCAAGAATTCATATTGAATAAATTTCCACATAAACAAAGTATCGTCATCTATTTCGTCATTTGTCCATTCATACCATGGTTTTTCGCTATTAGCCTCTTTTTTTGCCATGAAGATACAAAAATCTTTTATATGTGGTCTTAATTCAACAAACTCATTTATTTCATCTTTATTTTGAACTCTTTTAGATGCAATTTTCAAAAGATCAAAACGCATTTGATATAATCTTTCGTATTCAGCGCTATATGGTTGAGTCTGATGATTAAGTGTAAGTTCTTCTTTAGTTAAAAGGCCTTTTTTATAAAGAATTTCCAAGTCAACAAAATAAGGATTTCCTGAAAATGCACTGTATGACTGATATGGTGAATTAAAGTCATCTGCCATTAAAAAAGGTAAAACCTGCCAGTATGTGAATTTAAGTTCACATAAAAAGTCTACAAATTCTTTAGCACATTTTCCAAAACTGCCAATAGAATAATCTCCATACAGTGAAGAAATGTGCATTAAAACACCACTTTTTCTCTCCATTTCGAACCTCTTTAATTATACAACAGGATCAATATTCCAGATTTTTTCGGCATAATCAGTAACACTTCTGTCAGATGCAAACATTCCTGAATTTGCAATATTTCTTAAAGACATTTTTGCAAATTTATATTTATCAGAATATACTTCGTCAATTTTATTATGAATGTCACAATATGCCTTAAAGTCAGCAAGACACATAAACGGATCCTGATTTAATAAATTATTGTATATAGTATCAAAGTTCTTACCGTTTATACCACCGTTTTTAATAAATTCTAAAACATCACGGATATCTTTATCATTATCATAATAATAACGAGGATTATAGCCTGATTTATATAAGTTTTCAACTTCATCTGCTCTTAGTCCGAAAATAAAGATATTATCTTCTCCAACACATTCATAAATTTCAACATTTGCTCCGTCCATTGTTCCACAGGTTACTGCTCCGTTAATCATAAATTTCATATTTCCTGTACCGGACGCTTCTTTTCCTGCCTGAGAAATCTGTTCGCTTATATCTGCTGCAGGAATAATTATTTCTGCTAAAGATACCCTGTAATCTGCTATAAATACAACTTTAATGTAATCTCTGACATCAGGGTCTTTTTCTATCATATCAGAAAGAGCGCAAATAAGACGGATAATCTCTTTTGCCATATAATATCCTTTTGACGCTTTTGCAGCAAATATAAATGTTTTAGGATGAGGTTTTAAACCTTCAAACTTTATTTTTCTATACATATAAATTATATGAAGAACATTTAAAAGTTGACGTTTATATTCGTGAAGTCTTTTAACCTGAATATCAAAAATAGAATCACAGTTTATAGTAATACCATTTGTTTTTAAAATATAATCTGCAAGACGTTTTTTGTTTTCATACTTAATATCACAAAGTTTATCAAGAACTTCTTTATCATCATAGAACTCATTAAGTTTTGAGATTTTTTCTAAATCTTTTTCAAATCCGCCACCGATTTTTTCTTCAAGTAAACTTGTTAACAGCGGATTAGACTGACAAAGCCATCTTCTGTGTGCAATACCATTTGTAACGTTGGTTAATTTATCAGGAAAAACACTGTGAAACTCTTTAAAGGTATCAGTTTTTAATATTTCAGAGTGAAGTTTTGATACACCATTAACACTAAAACAACACGCCATACATAAATTTGCCATTTTAACAACGCCATCAGAAATAATAGACATTGAGTTTATTTTGGCTGCGTATTCACTGTGATTTTCATAAATCATATTACAAAATCTTCTGTTAATTTCTTCAATAATTGAATAAATTCTCGGCAAATGAGATTTAATCAAATCAACCGGCCATTTTTCAAGTGCTTCGCTCATAACTGTATGATTTGTATAAGCGAGAGTTTTACATGTAATATCCCATGCTTTATCCCATAAATATCCGTAATCGTCCATAAGTATTCTCATAAGTTCAGGAACACATAGTGACGGATGAGTATCGTTAATATGAATAATTACTTTATCTGAAAGATTATCTAAGGTATTATATTTCTTAAAATGCTTACTTGTTATTTGTTGCATAGACGCACTTACAAAGAAGTACTGCTGCTTAACTCTTAACGATTTACCATTGTAATTATCGTCTGCAGGATATAATACTTTAGAGATAGAACTTGCAATTGCTTCTTTTTCAGATGCCCTTCCGTGTTCACCCTGTGCAAAAAGATCCATATCAAATCCCTGTTTACTGTTTGCACCCCAAAGTCTTAAAGTGTTTACAGCATCAGTATCGTATCCTGATATTAAAAGGTCATAAGGAGTTGCAGTAATAGGCACATAGTTCACATGTTCGGTTTTAAGACCTTTATCAGTCCATATTTCATTTATATCTCCAAAGAATTTAACTTCAACTGCTTCATCTTTTCTTGGAATAAGCCAATGACCTCCAAGATCCATCCAATCGTCAGGAAACTCTGTCTGCCATCCGTCAACAATAACCTGTTTAAAAATACCAAAATCATATTTTATAGAAAAACCTGTCGCTTTATAACCTAAACTTGTAAGAGAATCCATATAGCAAGATGCAAGTCTTCCAAGACCTCCGTTACCAAGTCCTGCATCAGGCTCCATTTCGTACAGTTCTTCAATGTCAAAATCATTTTCTTTAAGCATTTTTCTTATATCATCTTCTATACCAAGATTCCAAAGGTTATTTCTTAAAGATGTTCCAACTAAAAATTCCATTGACATATAGTAAACTTGTTTTGCTTCTTTTTCACTTACTTTTTTATTAAAATTATATCTTTTTTCTGCTAAAATTTCGTTAGTCACGCCAAGAACTGCTTGATATACCTGTCTCTTACCCGCAGAATTTAAATCACATCCGAAGTTTAATTCAATATATTTTTCCAATTTTTCTTTAAAGTAATTTGTGCTTATTTTCATATTTTTCTCCTGTTCCTATATTAGTTCTTTATACATATTTATATACTGCTCTGCCGGATAATTCCAACTAACGTCTTTTGACATTGCATTCTTTCTTAGTATCTTCCAGTTTTTCTTATCGTAATACAAATCAACAGCACGCTTTATTGCATCAAGCATATCAAAACTATCATAACTTTGGAATGTAAGTCCAACGCCTTCTTTTGTTTCAGGATTAAAAGGAACAACTGTATCTTTAAGCCCTCCGACTGTGTGAACTATCGGTATTGTTCCATATCTCATAGCAATAAGTTGAGAAAGACCGCATGGTTCTGATTTTGACGGCATAAGAAGTATATCGGCTCCTGCATATATCTTAGAAGCAAGGGCAGATGAGAATTTAATAACACTTCGTATTTTATCATGACGGTTATATTCCCAGCCTCTTAACATGTTTTCGTATTCCTCATCTCCTGTACCAAGAATAATAATCTGCACAGGAAGATTTGCTATCTCGTCCATTACAGGATAGAACAAATCAAGACCTTTTTGTTTTGTAAGCCTTGAAACCATAGCAATAATAGGTACATCTTCTTGTCGTGAAAGTGCCATTTCATTTTGTAAATCAATTTTATTAAATCTCTTATTCTGAAGTCGTGAAATATCATAATTAGTTTTGATGTCTTTATCAGTAGCAGGATTAAACACATTAGTATCAATACCGTTTATTATACCACGAAGTTTATTTCTTCTGGCATTTAAAATATGACACAGTCCAAAAGAATGTTCCTCATTTAATATTTCATTTGCATAGTTATTGCTGACTGTTGATACTAAATCAGCAGATTCTATCCCTGCTTTTAAGACATTAACATCTCCGTCATACATCATAAGAGGTTTATATGAAATATCAAGTCCGAAAAGCTGGCCTAAAATATATGGGTCAAATTTTCCCTGAAATTCAATATTATGAATTGAAAGTACAGTTTTTATATTCCTGTATTCTTCCCTTTCTCTGTAAAAAGCATTAAGGTATACAGGTATCATTGCAGTATGCCAGTCATTTGCATTAATAATATCAGGAATAAAATCAATAATTGGCAATACATCTAAAACTGCTCTTGAGAAGAACGCAAAAATTTCTCCATCATCATACGAACCATAAACTTTTTCACGATTAAAATACTGTTCATTATCAATAAAATAATAAGTAACATTATCAATTTTGGCAGTAAAGATACCACAATAGTTATTTCTCCAACTATTACTAACATAGATGTTTGTTACATATTTTAATTTTTTTCTCATTTCGGGTTTGATAGCAGAATATAAAGGTAAAATTACCCTTGCATCAATGCCCTTTTTATTTAACTCTTTGGGTAACCCACCCATAACATCGCCAAGTCCTCCTACCTTTATAAAAGGAGAGGCTTCAGAAGCGGCAAATAATATTTTCATATACATCACTTTCCTATCAATTTTAGCCATCGGAAAGTTATCTAAACCCTCCAATGGCTTTTTAGCCTTTGCTATTTTAGCAAAGGCTAAATATAAATTCAATATTTTTTTATAATTATATCATAGTTTTAAACTTATGCCTATATATATTTTGAACAAAATTTATTCAACAATCTTACCTTTATTTATCATAAATGGCATGGAATTTGTTCCCATAAGAACTTTTCCTTCAGTTACTAAAACATCTGCATCTGTTATAACACAATCTAAATTTGCATTTTCAGAAATAATAGTTCCCTGCATAAGTATAGAATTTTTAACAACAGCACCTTTTTTTACTACAACATCACGGAATATAATACAATTTTCTACACATCCGTCAATCTTTGCTCCGTCAGCAACCAGAGAATTAGTAACTTTAGCATCCTCGCCATACATCGTAGGTACAGAGTCCTTAATTCTTGTTAAAATATGATTTTTTCCATGAAATAGTTCCATACGAACCTCTTTATTCAAAAGATCCATATTAGTTTTATAAAAATCTTCCAAAGATTTTATCTGCGAAACATATCCGTCAACTTTATATCCATATATTTTATAATCATTAAAACTGTTTGCAATAACATTTTTCTTAAGAGAATACCATCCGTAAGTTATACCCTTTTCAATCAAAGAAATAAGTAAGTCTCTCTTTAAAATTACCATATCAAGCTGGATATTAACTTCCTTATCAGACGCATACTGATGAAACATTGTATCAACAAGACGGCCATCATCACTAAGTGTAACTTCAAGTTCCATTTTTTTAGGGATTAAATTTTTGTAAGCGAAGGTAATATCAGCACCTTTTTGTTCATGAAACTCCATAAACTTTTTAAGGTCAATATTCATCACAATATTAGAATCACTCAAAATGCAATATTCAGGCAAAGAAGTTTTAATATATTCCATAACGCTGTTTATTGCTTCAATTTTATTTGTAACCATGCCAGTACTATCATTAGTAGAAAAAGGAGTTAAAAATTTAAGTCCGCCATTTTTCCTGTTTAAATCCCAGTCTTTTCCCCATCCTACATGGTCCATTAAAGAACCATATTTATTACGGGTAACAACTCCTACGTTATGAACATTTGCACCAACCAATGCAGAAAGAATAAAATCAATAAGTCTGTATCTTCCTCCAAACGGAATGGAAGCTAAAGTTCTGTTGTTTGAAAGTTCGTTAACTTCCATAGAATCATAGCCGTAACTATCAGCAAATAAAACACAAAAAGCATTCAAAATATTCTCCTCCTATCCTCTTACACTATTCGGTTCAACCATTTCGCCCGGTAAAACAACCTGACCTGATTTTACACGTGCACCCTGACCGATAACAGCAATTCCCCATTTATCAGGATTCTTATAATCTTCAGGTGCCGCACCAATAATTGCACCGTCTTCAATAACTGCGTCGTCTGCAATTATCGTATATTTAACCTGCGCACTTTTTCCGATTTTGGTATTTCGCATTACAACTGAATATTCAACTGTTGCACTTTCTTCAACCTCAACATCGGAAAAGAGAATAGAATAATTAAGTTTACCGTCAACATAACAACCCTCTGTTACCATTGAATTAACAACATCAGCACTGTTATGTATAAAGTGTGGTGTTGTAACATCATGACGGCTGTATATTCTCCAAAGAGGATCCCATATATTTATAGCAATACTTGGATTTAACAAATCCATATTTGCTTCCCATAAATTATCGATAGTACCAACATCTTTCCAATATCCGTCAAACGGATAAGCAAACATTCTCTGGTTATCATTAAGCATTGCAGGAATAACATCTTTACCAAAGTCGTTAGAGGTATTTTCCCCTTTTTCTTCGTCTAATATAAGATACTCTCTTAATTTTTCCCATTTAAAAATATAAATACCCATTGATGCTTTTGTGGATTTAGGAACTTTAGGTTTTTCTTCGAATTCTCTTATCGAATAATCATCATTTGTATTCATTATTCCGTAACTCGACGCCTGATCAATAGGAACATCCATTACCGCTATTGTAGCATCTGCATTTTGTTTTTTATGAAAATCAAGCATTTTAGCATAGTCCATTTTATAAACATGGTCTCCTGACAAAACAAGAACATATTCAGGATCGTATTGTTCTATAAAATTCATATTCTGGTATATGGCATTGGCAGTTCCTTTATACCACGATGCAGAACTACCTGTATAAGGAGGCAAGATATAAACACCACCGTTCATTCGGTCTAAATCCCAGGGTTGACCGTTTCCGATGTATGAATTAAGTTCAAGAGGACGATACTGAGTCAATACTCCTACTGTATCAATCCCTGAATTAGTACAGTTAGATAAAGTAAAATCTACTATTCTGTACTTACCTCCAAAGGGTACTGCAGGTTTTGCACGTTGATTTGTAAGAACATACAACCTGTTACCCTGACCGCCTGCCAAAAGCATGGCAATCATTTCTTTTTTCTTAGCCATTATATTACCTCCAAAAAATTATTTTTTTCGACTTGCTTTTTTATAAAAATATGTCGTTGAAAAGGCAGGAATATTTAGCTTGATATACTGTGCCTTTCCATGCATTTTTCCACTTAATGCACGGACTTTATTATTTTTTATCACTTTTCCTCCATATTTTTCATCATCCGAAGAAAAAATTTCTTCATAAATTCCTTTTCTTGGAACACCTATTTTATAGTCCTTCTGAGAAACAGAAGAAAAATTACAAACACATAATATACTGTTCCCCGCTTTATCATATCTTAAAAATGAAATGATATTATTATTATCATCATCCAGCGCAGCCCAATCGAAACCATCCCATGTATTATCAAGTTCCCATAAAGGTGTTTTACTTTTATATAAATTATTCAATTCCTTAACATAATTTTGAAGTTTTGAATGTTTATCAAAGTTAAGCAAGTTCCAATCAAGTTCTTTTTCTTCATTCCATTCAATAAACTGACCAAATTCACTGCCCATAAACAAAAGTTTTTTACCTGGATGGGCATACATATAGCCAAGATATGCACGAAGATTATCAAATTTAACATCATAATCACCGGGCATTTTTGACAAAAGTGATTTCTTCCCATGAACAACTTCATCGTGCGACAAAGGAAGAACAAAATTCTCGGAAAAAGCATAAGTTAAAGAGAATGTAAGATTATTGTGAACACCTTTTCTGAAAAACGGATCCTGACTCATATACATAAGTGAATCATTCATCCATCCCATATTCCATTTATAGTTAAATCCAAGACCGCCGTCGCTGACCGGATATGTAACCATAGGCCATGCAGTCGATTCTTCTGCAATCATCATTACACCGTCAAATTGTGAAAAAATGCGTGTGTTCAACTTTTGTAAGAACTCTTTTGCTTCAATATTTCCGTTGCCGCCATATTTATTTGGACGCCACATGCCATCTTTTCTTCCATAATCAAGATAAAGCATAGATGCAACTGCATCAACTCTCAATCCGTCAATATGATATTTATCAAGCCAGAAGCATGCATTGGAAATCAAAAAACATAAGACTTCATTTTTAGAATAATCAAAAATTCTGGTTCCCCAATCAGGATGTTCTCTTTTAAGTTCGTCCTCATATTCATAAAGACATGTACCGTCAAATTCATATAGACCATGTGCATCTTTAGGAAAATGGGCAGGAACCCAGTCTAAAATAACACCAATATCATTTTTATGGCACAAATTAACAAATTCCATAAATTCTTTAGGTGTGCCGTAACGTGATGTAGGTGCATAATAGCCTGTAACCTGATATCCCCAGGATTTATCGTAAGGATATTCAGATAAAGGCATAAGTTCTATATGAGAAAATCCCATTTCTTTTACATAAGGAATAAGTTCTTCTGCCATTTTAGAATAACTAAAGGGATTACCGTCAGAATATGTTTTCCATGAGCCAAGATGAAGTTCATATATATTAACAGGTTTATTATAAGGAGCAACTCTTTTATCCATCCATTTTTTATCACTCCATTTATAACCTTCTATATCATATACTTTAGATGCAGTTCCCGGACGTGTTTCAGTATGAAAAGAATAAGGGTCTGTTTTATACAGTTCTTCCCCATTTTTTGTAACAATAAGATATTTATATGCATCAAACTCTTTAACATCTTCAATAATACATTCAAATATACCACCGCATGTTATACGATGTGCTTTATGTGAATATTTTTCCCAATTGTTAAAAGATCCTGTAACGTAAACTTCCTTCGCATTAGGAGCCCATACCCTAAATATACAGTATCTACCTTCAAGGTGAGCGCCTAAGTATTTATACGCTTCGTAATTTGTTCCCTCGTGGAAAAGATATTCCGCGAGAGTATTGTCTTTATTTAGTAAAATTTCCATAAGAAACTCGCTTTCTTAAATAATCAAATGTTTAAAATTTCTATACTATAATTATACTATAACACATTTTTTATAAAAAGTACACTATTTTATTAAAAAAATTTCCAAAATTATCATATAATTTTACCATTGACTTTTTTAAAAAATAATAGTATCCTAAAATGATATAAAATTCAGGAGGCAACCATGAGAGATATAATTTATAATCCAAGATATGAAAAATACAAAAAACCGTTTGGTGCAGTTAAAACTTGTGAAACGGTTATATTTTCAATTGATGTAAACAACTCTCTTTCTCCTGATGAAGTTTATTTTATATATAGAGTGGACGAAAGCAACGAGTCTATATATATTTATATGGACAAAACCGAAAGTTATGACGATTACAGTGTTTTTTCATGTAAAATTAACTTTGATAAAGCAAATTTATATTTTTACCGATTTGAAATAAAAACAGGAGGAATTACAAAATTCATAGGAAAAAACGGTAACGAGGCAAAAATTGAAGACTGGCTACCCGAATGGCAACTTACAGTTTTCGATAAAAACTTTGATACACCTGAATGGACACATGGTGCGACAATGTATCAAATATTTCCTGACAGATTTGCAAAAAGCAACAAATTTAATCCTCCAACTGCAAAAAATGAAAGAAAAATTCATAAAGACTGGTTTGAATTACCTGAATTTATATATGACACTATAGATTATAAAGCCAATGATTATTTTGGAGGTAATATACAGGGTGTTATAGAAAAATTAGATTATTTAGTAGATTTGGGAATTGATATAATATATTTTAATCCTGTTTTTGAAAGTCCTGAATATCATCGTTACAGTACAGGAAATTATTTAAATATAGACCCTTATTTCGGAACAAACGAAGATTTTAAACTACTTTGTGAAGAATGTAAAAAAAGAAATATAAAAATAATTATTGACGGAGTCTTTTCACATACAGGTGCCGACAGTTTATATTTTAATAAATATAATCATTATGACTCTATTGGAGCAGCAAATTCATGCACCTCCCCTTATTACAACTGGTATTCATTTATTGAATATCCGAACAAATACCACTCATGGTGGGGGTTTGATAATCTGCCTAATGTTGATGAAAACAATCCCGAATATACAAATTTTATTACAGGAAAAGACGGTGTTATTGATTACTGGCAGAATATGGGATGTTCAGGATGGCGACTTGATGTTGCAGACGAACTGCCTGATGAATTCATATCAGCACTTTATAAAAGGTCAAAAGAAAATAACAAAGAATCTTTTATAATAGGCGAAGTATGGGAAGATGCAACCAATAAATTTGCATATGGCAAAAGAAGAAAATATCTTCTTGGCGGTCAGATGGACAGTGTTATGAATTATCCGTTCAGGACTGCAATTCTTGAGTTTATCAAAGAAAAAGACCATATTCTTTTTAATGACAGAATATATTCTATTTTGGAAAATTACCCTCCCCCTGTTGTAAAATCTCTTATGAACAGTATTTCTACTCATGATACTATACGTGCAATAAGTTATTTTGGGGTATCAGTAAATGTAGATAAAAAAGACCACGGAAAATATATATTGTCGCAAGAAGAATATAACAAAGGAAAAAAACAACTTTTATTTGCAACATTTTTACAGTTCACTTTACCTGGTATCCCCTCTGTATATTATGGTGACGAGGTCGGACTCGATGGATTATCCGACCCATACTGCAGAAAAACATATCCTTACGGAAAAGAAGATTTTGAAATACTATCCTTTTATAAAGAATTATCAAAAATAAGAAAAAATAACAAAGAAGATTTTTCTTCCAATTTTTCTCATATAGAAAGCGATTATGGGTTTTATGTATATAAAAGAGGAAATTTAATTTGCGGAATAAATTTAAGCAATGAGGATAAATTTTTAAAACTTGAAAATGAAGAAATAATATATTCCTTTGGGGATATAAAACAAGAAAATGATACATTGAAAATAAATTCTGAATCAATATTCATTGCAAAAAGACAGTAATTTTTACTGTCTTTTTGTAAATTAAGATATTTAAAATGTGAGGCATAAGGTTTAGATGCAAATCCTTATAGCGATATACTCACTTCGTTCGTGCGATATATTTTCACTATGTTCAAATGCGATATAACTCCGCTTTGCTCCGTCGCGATATAATATAAATTCCCTTTTCTCGTCCCGAAGGGACATATCGCACCTTTAGGTATATCGCATCCATAAGGATATATCGCAAATTCCGTCAGGAATTTATATCGCTGCGTTGCTTATGCAACGCAATTGTTCATGATATGTTAAAAGTAAAAAAACTCATATCTTATACTATTTAGTCTAATATCCACATTTTAAAAACAGCAACACTTTCCCTTAAATAACAAGGCATAAGATTATACCATTGCAAACCTGCATGTATATGCGAAACATCCTTAAATCCTGTCTTTATCGCGACACTTGTTGCACGAAAAACATGAAAATCATTCGTAACAACAACAATGGAGTAATTATCTTCGAAATATTTATCAAGTAGCTCTTTAGAAAATTCTATATTTTCTGTTGTAGACGTTGCTTTCTCTTCTTTTATAATTTTATTCCCTGCAACCCCATGTTCAACAAGATACTTTTCCATAGCATAAGCCTCTGTCACAGTTTCTTGAAACCCTTGTCCACCGGTAACAACAATTATAGCTTCAGGATTTTTGCTATGATATTGAATCGCCTTATCAAGACGCATCTTCAATGGCAAAGTTATCTTATCCCCTCTAATGCCCGCCCCCAAAACAATAACTGCATCTTCATTATAACTAATATTATCTACATTGCCGAATACTGCCATGAAAGATACTAATATAAATTCAATACAAAAAACTGCAATCAAAAAGACTTTGAAATATTTGAAAAATCCCGACTTAGTCAGTTCTTTAATCTTTTCGTAAAATATCCCTATGTTAATTGCAAAAACTCCCAGAATAACTACCAATACAACTCCGAGGTTAATGTTTGACATTATACACAATATAAATCCATATATAGCAACAATTATTCCAGCAATAGTTATTAAGACAGATATATTCATCTTTTTATTATGTATCATTCAAGCAACCACCTTTTCGTCTAAATGCGACTTTCTTTATGTTGATTCGTCAAGTTTGAGAGAAAAAATTTGACGATATACTCGCTCACGCTCGTTCGATATATTTTCGATTCTATTAAATGTTATATAACCTCATTTTATTCAGTTGCAATATGACATATCTCGCCTTTGGCAAGAATATTCTAAAATAGATACAGTGTATAAAAAGGTATATCGCAAATTCTGCAGGAATTTATATCGCTGCGGTTGATACTCAACCGCATAAAAGCAATAATAAATTTTAATCTTTAATTTCCTTTCCAAAATTGGAAAGAGGATTCCTGTCCACCGCTTCTTTTATCATATCATTTGACACATGGGTATAAATCTGGGTTGTACTTAACTGTTCATGTCCCAAAATTTCCTGTAAGGCTCTTACATCAACTTTTCCATATTTATACATTAAAGTTGCTGCAGTATGCCTTAATTTATGAGTAGAATATTTTAAAGGATCAAGCCCTGCTGCCGCAATATATTTCTTAACAAGAAACTGAACAGTTTTAAAATATATCCTGTTATTTTGCCCACTTATAAAAAGTGCTTTTTCATCTTTAAGATTAAGTTTAGGGCGCACTTTAAGATAATCGTCAAGAGCAGACCTGCAAGCAGAATTTAAATAAATAGTTCTTTCCTTGTTCCCCTTACCTTTTACAACAAGACTGTCTTTTTTAATATCAGTTAGATTTATTCCTACAAGTTCAGAAAGACGAAGACCACAGTTTAAAAACAAAGTAAGTATTGCAAAATCTCTCTCTTTATGGCGCCCGTCAATACAACTAAGTAACCTTTTACTTTCATCAAGTTCAAGATATCTTGGCAGTGCTTTTATAGTTTTTGGAGCATCCAGCGCTTCGGTAGGATTATTCTCAATAAGTTTAACTTTGATATGAAGATATTTAAAAAAAGATTTAATGGAAGATACGCGTCTGGACCTTGTACGAGCACTGTTATTTTTTTCGGTACTTATATACATAAGATAATTATAAATATCATTAAGTTCAATAGTTTTTATAAAATCAATATCAATTTCACCACTATGCCCTTTAATCTCTTTTATGTAACTCAAAAAACCGCTAAGGTCGTAATAATATTCCTTAACAGTATTCGGGCTTCTGCCCTCAATTGTAAGTTTTTGTGTTAAAAAATTTTTTAAAATTAAAGGTGCATCATCATACATAAAAATTTTCTCCTATATCTACTATGTAATATTTCATATTATCGCTTTTGTTTTCCCAAATTATATTATAACATCCTTTAAGTATCACTGATTCCATTATATTACCTGTCGGTTTACATATTTCTCCGTTAAGTACAGCGCCGTTTCTAAAATAATTATATATTCCATCTGTTTTTTTACCTGAATAAAAATTTTTATCATTTACCATAGTTAATGAGTAACAATTTTTAAATCCATTATTTTTTAGTTGCTCCATAAAAGCAATATCTTTAACAAAAGAAAACATCTGTTCAGGATATTGACCATTTTGAGGATATTTTAATTCTATCGCAAATTTTGATGTTTTGTTATATACAACAATATCAATCTCATGCTTTTTAAGACCATCTATCCCAAAAAACTTGGTATTACGCTCAAATTCCACCTTATATTCAGTGAGTCTGTTTCTTAGAAATATTCCTAATTCATGCTGAAAACTAAACTCATTGTAAACCTCAACTTGCCCACTCGCAACTAATTGCATAAATTCACGCAATAAATCTTTTATCATATTTACCCCTTTGGCAATTAATTTCTTACGCTATTTTTTAAAAAATACTGAGTTCTAATTCTTGGCTTAATAATTCTAGTGCTTTAATTCCTGCAGAACTATTCCCCTTACTGTCTAATGCAGGCGAATAGATTCCTATACCCATTCTATTTGGCACTACTGCCATTATACCACCACCAACACCACTTTTTGCAGGTATGCCAACATTAATAGCAAATTCTCCTGAACCATCATACATTCCACAAGTCATCAAGACTGCATTAATGTATTTGATATGCTTTTTTTCGAACATCTGCACACCTGTAATCTGATCTTTTCCTTTATTTGCCAAAACAAAAGCAATCTTCGCCAAATCTACACTTGTAACTTTTATTGAGCAAGCCCGAAAATAACAATCAAGTACCTCTTCAGCATCGTCGCTAATAATTCCATATGCCTTAAGCATATATGTAAGAGCCCTGTTTTTGTTACCGGTAGACTTTTCAGACTTGTAAACATCCTCATCGATATTAAGATTGGGATTACCGGCAATTTTTCGTGTCAAATCAAGTAATCTTTGAAATTTCTCCTTATATGTTTCACCATCTATAAGTGTACACAAAGCTATTGCGCCTACGTTTATCATAGGGTTGATGTGCTCACTATTTAAATCCTGATCACTATAATTAAAAGCATCAAATGGTTTTCCTGTAGCTTCTACTCCAACCAGACTTCGAACAACATCGTTGCCTTTATCCTCAAGCGCTTGTAATAATATTATTGCCTTCACAATGCTTTGCATCGTAAAACTCTTTTTATAATCTCCAACACCAATTATACCATGTTCGCTTGATATCGTGCAAATTCCAAAATCATTTGGATTGGATTTTGCCAGTTCAGGAATATATGTAGCTACCTTACCATTTTGTATATAAGAATAACACTTACTCATAATTTTGTGTAATAATTTTTCCATATATAATCTCTCCATTTTGATATTTTTCGACATATTACCTAGTTAAAACTCTTGATCCATGTTACCAAAGAATCGTGATAGATATTCTCTAAGACATCTTTTTTCATTCGTTCTGTAACAGGTCCATTTCGTTTCATTCGTTCCAATATCGCTTCCTGCAGTTCTTCTATGGTCATTTCTTCAAAAGTTTTATTTTGTTTAAAGACAGTTTTTTCTATTTTAACAGCATCTTCTGCAAGGGTGGGAGTTTCAATAGTTTCCTCTGAAATTACCGATTCCTTATTTTCTTCAATATGAATTTTAATTGGCTTTATTTCTTCACACGAAATGTCAACAGGCAACCATATTTCCCCTGAATTAGCCTTTACATTCACGAAAATATGCCCGTCTTTTACAGGGACTCTTTCTCCAGAAAGTCCGCCAACATACTCTTTAACATTGGAAGATGGAAGATTCATCATAAAATCATTATCATCATTATTAACTGTAACAAGTACAGACTTACCATTATAATTTCTTGAAAATGCATACTGACCGTTTGTTAAAACCAGCTCTTTATATTCGCCATAAGATAATGCTTTTGTTTCAAATCGTATTTTGCCTAATCTTGAAATCAAATTAATCTTTTCATTGTTTTTAGTTAAATTAACATACTCGTTATATGAAACAGCAGGTCTTAAAGAATCATCAGAGCCGTATTGTTTTTGCCCTTCAATGCCAAACTCTGAGCCGTAGTAAACAGACGGAACACCCGGCAGAGTATAAAGCAAAATATGAACAGGTATAAAATGGCTTTTATTATTAAGTTTAGTGTAAATACGTTCAACATCATGATTATCCACAAAGTTGTATAGTTTAAGTCCGTCAGGTCGATTGCCGCCCATTTCATACAAGCGTTTTACAGTATGAGCAATTTCAAAATAATTATGGTCATTATGACCTGAATATAATGCTTTATGCAAATGATAATTAGTTACAGAGTGCAATGTTTCTCCGTTTACCCAGCGAATATAGTCGCCATGAATTACTTCTCCCATAAGCCAGAAATCAGGCTTAACCTCATTTGCTACCTGACGGAGCATCTTAATATAACTAAAATCCAATACATCTGCAGCATCAAGACGAATTCCGTCAATATCAAATTCCTTTACCCAGAAACGAATAACATCACCGATATATTCACGAACCTCATTATTGTGCTGATTTAACTTGGCGAGCAAGTCATAACCGCCCCAGTTATCGTAAGAAAATCCGTCATTATATTCATTATTGCCATTAAAATTTACATTACAGTACCAGTCAATGTATCTTGAAGATTCTCTGTTTCGCCTGATATCATCAAATGCAAAAAAGTCCCGCCCTGTATGATTAAACACACCGTCTAAAACCACGCGTATGTCATATTTATGACATTCCAAAACAAAAGTTTTTAAATCTTCGTTCGTGCCAAGTCTTGTATCCAGTTTTTTATAATCAGTTGTTTCGTAACCATGCCCTACTGATTCAAAAAGAGGACCAATATAAAGAGCGTTAAACCCAAGTTTTTTTATTTGCGAAATGAAAGGAAGTAAACTATTTAATCTATGTTCAATCTTATCATAAGAATTTTGTTTAGGTGCTCCTGTCATCCCCAAAGGATATATGTGATAAAATATTGCTTCGTCATACCATGCCATATAAAATTCTCCGTTTCATATATTTCTAATAAAGTTCAACAATCTTTATATAAAGACTGTATAATTTAGATGCCAATGTTATTAGAGGCATGTTCGTGTTAAGTTAGGAATAAAAAATCATTCTTAAATTACACTAATCCCATACACCACTCAACACAAATGGCAACAATGACTACAAGTGCTGATATTATAAATCCATGAATCATTGGATTTATTCCGGACTTTTTCATATCCTTAAAGCTTGTGTTTAATCCTATTGCCGCAAGTGCAGTAACCATCAAAAATTTACTTATATCTTTAGCAACTGATGAAACATTTGCCGGTA
>SVKJ01000006.1 GCA_015068525.1 Oscillospiraceae bacterium
TATTGTCATCAACTACACCAACAGCATAAATCATATCTTTAACTGTCCAATTCTCACAAGTTCTGCAAGCGTTTTTTATCATCGGACTATCTGCAAAAAGTTTTGCTTTTGGATAACTGCTATTCAAGGCAAGCGAAGAATCATTCGACTCTATTTTCTTAACTTCTATTGCATCTCCACCTCGCAACATTGAATCAGGTGGATTGTTTTGATTTCCTAAATAACTAAAAACTTCGGACAACTTTTGATTTCTTATATTTTCATCTGATTCATTTACTGTTCCAGCAAAAATATCTTTAATATATTCTTCTAAAGCCTCACCCATATTATTGGCACGATTATGACTTTCTGAATACTTCCTTAATTCAAATTTAGGATTCTCGACTAATTGAATTATCGCATTAATTATGTTTGACATATTTACTTTACTCCTTGTTCTTAATATATTTTCCGCTTTTGATACGGGCATCCTTTGGTTTTTCTGTATCAGCTGGCATTAGCCATACTCCGGCCGTTTTAATTGCGCCTTTAATTCTATTTTCTTCACATAACTTTGTTATTCTGCGCTGTGTAATATTCCATAGAATACTTGCTTGTTTAGTTGTAAGAAAATCCATTTGAGTATACACCACCCAATTATAATATTAATTATATTATATACCTCAATCGGAATAAAGTCAATAGCAATCCAAAATATTATGTAAAATGATGTAGAATTTTTTGTTTTGAGAATTAATTTTATAATAAAATAATTCATAAATTTTGCATTTTTAAGTTTTAGCGCATATTAATATATAATGAATTTTTTAAGAAACTTTGGTAGATATATAATTTTAACGGTAGTAATTATAGAGAGAATTTTTTTAAAAATATTTTTTATTTTTTTGTGTAAAAATCCAATTTTGAATGTTACCTATGTGAAAGAAAAAATAATAAAAGTTTTTCATAAAAGTTGCTATTTTGAATTTTTGCGTATTACTTATATGAGGACAAAAATTTTTCTCTTAAGGTTGTAAATTTACAACTTTAATCGTTTATTAAATGAACACAAAAAGAAAGGCGGATTTTTTATGGCAAACAGAAAAAGAAACAAGCAAATTATTGTAAGAGTTACAGAGGAAGAACGGGAGCTTATAGAATTAAAAATGGCACAGCTTCCAACGGCGCAGTTAGGAGCATATATGCGAAAAATGGCGATTGACGGCTATATTATTCTTCTTGATATTCCCGAAATTAAAAAGCATACTGCTGAACTCTCTGCAATAGGCAGAAATATAAATATAATAGCAAAGCGAATTTGCCAGAACATTATCTATGAGCAGGACATTAAAGACATCAAAATTTTAATGGACGAGATATGGAAATCGGAACGGAAATTACTATCTTATTTCCTTAACATAAAGAAATGAAAAAGGGCTTGGGAATACCCAAAAATAAAATCAATTTTTTGTAAGTGGATAACCACTTACTGTGCTTGCTATTTAGTTAAAAATAGCAGGCAGGAAAATTTGATTTTGTGTCAATGGATATCCATTGGCTATGCTTGCTATTATATAGTTTTTAATTACTTAACGGAAAGGATTGGATAGGAATGAATAAGCAACAAAAAGACTACGGCTATATTACAAAATATAAAATGGGCGGTACAACATACGAGATTGAAACAACCTTTTCGGGAACAGAAACCTTGAACAATAAAATTATTCGCTTAATGCTCTCCGAAAAAATAAAATCAAAAACGGCTGACAATTCAGAAAAAGCGCGTTATAATTCAAATATACACTCTGTTTTGTCGGACGATGAAAAGGAGGATTTTAATAATGAATAAGCCCGACACAATTTCTGCTCTCTATTGCAGATTATCACAAGAGGACGCATTGGACGGTGACAGTAACAGCATCATAAATCAAAAAGCAATTTTAAGTAAATATGCAAGTGACAACAATTATCCCTCACCTCAATTTTATGTCGATGACGGTTGGAGTGGTACGAATTTTGAAAGACCATCTTTTAAAGAAATGATAAAGGATATTGAGGACGGAAAGGTTAAAACTGTCATTGTAAAGGATATGTCAAGACTTGGCAGAGATTATCTCAAAGTCGGTTATTTCTCGGAAATATTTTTCCCTGATAATGATGTCCGTTTAATTGCAATAAATGACGGAGTTGACAGCTTCAAAGGCGATAATGATTTTACACCATTTCGCAACTTATTCAATGACTTTTATGCAAAGGACACAAGCAAGAAAATTCGCGCAGTGTTTAAGTCAAAGGGAATGTCAGGGGAACATTTGGGACAACCCATCTTCGGATATATGAAAAATCCCGATAATAAAAAGCAATGGATAATTGATGAGCCTGCAGCTGAAGTTGTAAGGAAAATTTATGATTTATGTACTAATGGAAAAGGGCCAATGCAGATAGCAAAAATCTTGAAAGAAGAAAAGATTTTGACAACAACATCATACCACTTGCAAAAGGCAGGAAAGTCCTTGCCTGACAATCCGTATGATTGGGCATCTCAATCTGTTATACAGATTTTAGGCAAAATGGAATACATAGGCTGTACTGCAAATTTTAAGACCTATACAAAGTCTTATAAACTCAAAAAGAAATTAGACAATCCAAAGGAAAATTGGGCAATCTTTTATGATACGCAAGAGCCAATTATTTCAAAAGAGCAATGGGAACGAGTACAGGAATTAAGACAGAATAAAAGACGGAACACTAAAACCAATAAGCAAGGTTTATTTTCGGGATTGATATTTTGCGCTGACTGTGGCAGCAAATTACACTTTGCAACTTGCAAAAGATTTGACAGCACACAAGACCATTACAGATGTTCAAGATATAAAAGTAATACCGGCGATTGTTCTGCACACTACATTAGAGAAGAAACATTGCAAAATATTGTGTTAAGTCAGATTTTTGATGTTACCGCTATGATGTATGAAAATGCAGATGTATTTTTTAATCTTGTTGCAAAACAACAGATAGACGAGCAGGCAAAGGAAATGCAAAATAAGAAAAAACAGATAGCAAAATTTCAAAAAAGAATAACGGAGCTTGACAAGATTTTCAAGAGGATTTACGAGGACGATATTTCGGGTGTTATCTCTCACGAAAGATTTTTGAAACTGTCTGCGGAATATGAAACAGAGCAAAAGAAACTTCAAAAACAGGTTGCAGATTTTGAAGAAGAAACAAGCAATTTTGACAGACAGCAAATTGACTTTAAGCAGTTTCACGAAATCGTCAAAAAATATGTCGGCATCAAAGAATTGACACCGACAATCGTAAATGAATTTATTAAGGAAATTATTGTTCACGCTCCCGACAAATCAAGCGGACACAGAGTACAAAAAATACAAATTGTTTTTAATTTCATTGGTGAATTTACTCCGCAAAAAGAGTTTATTCCCGATAAAAAGGAAATTCCGCAAGACTATTTCTAATCTTGCGGAACATACTTCCTTATTAACCCCGTACTTTCGACAGGATTTTTGTTTTGGCTGCGGGAGAAGGATTCGAACCCTCACAGAATGAGTCAGAGTCATTAGTGCTACCCTTACACAATCCCGCAACATTTTTCTGACCTTACCTATTATAATACAAAATTTATTAAAGGTCAAGTTTTTTTGAAAAATATTTTATTTTTAATTTAAATTCTTTGTTTTTTGGGCTTACTACACTAAAGCAAAATGCAACTTTTTGCAGAAAATTATCAAAAAATGTTGCATTTTGCCTACTTTTTATGCTAAAATGTAAAAAAACAATAGGAGTGGCGACAATGAATGATGGTATTTACTTTGCTGAATCCGGAAGAAGAATAAAAGAATTAAGAGAAGCTCAGGGAATGACTATGGAACAGTTGGGTAATGGGCTTGGCGTAAATAAATCTACCATAAAAAGATATGAAGATGGTTCGACAAAAAGGATTACAATTGCAACTTACGAAAAACTTGCTGCTATATTAGGTACAACTGTTTTGTATCTTATGGAGGGTGTGAGTGAAAAAAAGGAGCATACATCTTTTTTAAAACCTATGCCACAAATGTATGCAATTCCGATTTTAGGGGTTATAAAAGCAGGTGAACCTATAATTGCACAGAATGAAATTTTGGGATATACATATATAGATAATAAGAATACTGAAAATTTCTTTGCCTTAAAAGTAAAAGGAGATTCAATGGACCTTGTGAATATAAAAGATGGGTCGGTTGTAGTTGTTAAAAGGCAGGAATATTTAGAAAACGGAGATATAGGAGTTGCACTGATTGACAATGAAGATGCGACTGTTAAAAGGGTATTTATAAACGGAGATATAGCAACCCTTATTCCACAAAGTTCAAATCCTCAAAATCAACCTATTATTGTTAATTTAAAAGAACAGGATTTTAAAATTCTGGGCAAGGTTATAAAAGCGGAATATTTCTTTTAGGAGAATGTTATGATTGAATTATCAGTTGAAAAACTTCCAAATATAAAAAAGGAAAGAAGTGCAATGCTAAAAAAACTCGGCATTGTATCAGTTTATGATTTGTTAAACCATTTTCCAAGAGCTTATGAAGACAGAAGTAAGAAAAAGAGCATAATAGAATGTTTTGACTTAGAAAAGTGTCTTGTAAAAGCAACCATTAAAACCAAAAGTTACAGACAGATAAGAAAAAATCTTGATATGATTAAACTTATGGTTTATGACGAAACGGGTAAAATGGAGATTACGTATTTTAATCAGAAGTATATGTACAATAATCTTAAAGAAGGCGAAGAGTATTTGTTTTTCGGCAAAGTAAAAAGAGGTTTTAATAAGGTTGAAATGACAAATCCTATTACCGAAAAAGAGCAGAAAACAACAGGAGGGATAACACCTTTGTATTCTCTTACCAAGGGGCTTAGCCAGAATGTTTTTGCCTCTTTTGTAAAATCAGCGATATGTGCAGTGGATTTTCAGACTTCGGAAACTTTGCCCGAATATATAAAGAGAAAATATAATTTATGTGATATTCTTTTTGCATATAGAAATATTCATTTTCCAAATAATGAATATGCTTTATCACTTGCAAAACACAGGTTCGTTTTTGAAGAATTGCTTTTTTTTGAACTTGGACTTTTGCAAAGGAAAAGTAAGAATGTAATAAATAAAGGTATTAAATTTACAAATTTTAAAATAGCGGAGGAGTTAGCAAAGATTTTACCATTTGAGTTAACAGGTGCTCAAAAAAGGGTAATAAGGGAAATAGCCAAAGATATTAAAGACGGAAAACAACTTAACCGGCTTGTTCAGGGAGATGTAGGCTCAGGGAAAACAATGATAGCACTTTGTGCAGCGCTTATGGCAGTAAATTCGGGCTATCAGGCTGCAATAATGGCACCTACTGAAATTTTAGCATATCAGCATTATGAAGAAATGGAAAAGTATTTTTCGCATTTTGGCTATAAAACAGCGCTTCTAACTGGCAGTACAAAGAAAAAAGAAAAAGAAGAAATATTAAAAGAGTTAAAAGAAGGAACTGTAAATATTTTAATAGGTACTCACGCGATTATAGAAAAAGATGTTGAGTTTAAAAACCTTGCACTTTGCGTAACTGACGAGCAACATCGTTTTGGTGTTAATCAAAGGGGTAAACTTTACGAAAAAGGTCAAAATCCACATTTTCTTGTTATGAGTGCAACACCTATCCCAAGAACTCTTGCTCTTATTATGTATAGTGACCTTGATGTGTCGATAATTGATGAACTTCCACCGGGAAGAAAACTTGTTAAAACAATCTGGGCAAAAGAAAGCGAACGAAAAAAAATAGATATATTTTTAGGCGAGAGATTAAAAAACAATGACCAGATTTATATAGTTTGTCCGCTTGTTGAAGAAACTGAGAATGCGGATGAAAGTTTAAAAAATGCAGTAGAATATTCAAAAGAAGTAGAAAAGAAATTTCCTGAGTATAATGTAGCATTCTTGCACGGTAAAATGAAGAATGAAGAAAAAGACAAGATAATGATGCAGTTTAAAGCAGGGCAGATACAAATTCTTGTTTCAACTACCGTTATAGAGGTTGGTGTAAATGTCACTAATGCAACTGTTATGATGGTTGAAAATGCAGAGCGTTTTGGATTATCTCAACTTCATCAGTTAAGAGGCCGTGTCGGAAGAGGGGAAAAACAGGCATATAATATTTTAATGAGTGACAGCCCATCTAAAAAAACGATGGAAAGATTAAAAGTAATGATGAAAACCAATGATGGTTTTAAAATAAGCGAAAAAGATTTGGAACTAAGAGGGCCGGGCGACTTTTTCGGGACTGCACAGTCAGGTTTTATTGATATGAAAATAGCAAACTTCTTAACCGATGTTAAAACATTAAATACAGTTATGGAGGAAGCAAAAGAAATTTTAAAAAGCGACCCGTACTTAGAAAAAGAGGAAAACAAACTTTTAAAAGAAAATGTAAAAAAATTATTCGGATAGCTCTCCGACGTCTAAACTCACCGAAAAATGTGCAGACCATTTTTCGGTGAGTTGTGTTTTTTTATAAACATTACTCTTGATATTATATTTTTATAGTGTTAAAATGGTACTATGAAATTTATGTGCAAAAAGGAGTTTTGAAAATGAAAAAACTTATTGTTTTACTAGGCATAACAATATGTTTAATTATTTTTAGTACCAATTTTGTTTTAGCTGAAAGTTCAGATGTTTTTACATACGAAATTACAGAGGATAATAAAATTGTTATTACAGGTGTAACAGATAAAACTGTCAGTGAACTTGATATTCCAAGCGAAATTGATGGGATAAATGTGACTGCCATAGGCGATTATGCTTTTAAAGATTTAAAAGAACTTACAACTGTTGAAATTCCCCAAACTGTTACAGATATAGGAAAAAATATTTTTTACAGGTGTGCAAGTCTTGAAAATGTTACTTTACCTTTAGGGCTTACTAAAATTCCCGACGGAATGTTTTATCAGTGTTCATCATTGGAAACAATAGATATTCCAAAAACTGTTACTGAAATAGGCGAATACGCATTCAGAGAATGTACTGGATTAAAAAAAATCAAATTTCACGAAGGAATAGAAACAATTGGAGGGTATGCTTTTTACGGTTGTAATAATTTAACGGATGTAACTTTACCTTCAACTCTTACTGTGGTAGAAGAATCCTTGTTTTGTGACTGTTCCAAGTTGGAAAATATAAATATTTTGGGAGATGTTACTGAAATTAAAGAAATGGCTTTTGCCGCTTGTGTTGAACTTAAAAATATGGATTTACCTGAGTCTGTTGAAACGATAGGAGATGGTACTTTTTATGGTTGTACCAAATTTGAAAGCATAGTTTTTAGTGAAAAACTTAACCAGATAGGAGAACAGGCATTTAACCAATGTAAAGCTCTTAAGGAAATAACAATTAAAGGAGAAGACCTTTTGGTCACTCAGGGAATTTTTTTAGAATGTGATAATTTGAAAGAGATTATAATTGGCGATGGTGTAACCCTTGAGGATAATTGCTTTTCGAAAATGGAAAGTGTTGAAAAAGTTTATATTATAGGAACATCAAAAAGTATTGGGCAAGGTGCTTTCAGTTACTGCACTAATCTTACAGAGGTATATATCATATCTGATATAATAGAAAGCCTGCCCGTTGCTTGCTTTTATGATTGCAAAAACTTACAAAAAGTGATTTTATCCGATAAGATTAAGACCATAGATGAAGGTGCTTTTTGGGGGTGCGTTAATCTTAGTGAAGTATTATATGAAGGAACTAAAGAGCAATGGGGAAAAGTAAAAGTTGAAGGATATAACTATTCGTTGGTAAATGAAAATGTTAAGTTTGAAAAGAAATTTACACCTGGAATTTTTCTTAACAAGATAAACGCCGTGTTAAATATTGGCGACTCTCTTACATTAGTTGAAACTATATTTGCTATAAATGAAACAAATAAAGATATTGTCTGGTCAAGTTCTTTAAATAGTGTTGCAACAGTAGAAAACGGAGTTGTTACAGCAGTATCGGCTGGTAAGGCAACAATAACTGTAAAAACGAAAGACTCAAAATATGTGGCAACTTGTCTTGTAACCGTGATAAATGAAGCGGTTGATAAACCTGTTGTAACATCTATAAACACAGTTTATGAAATGCCTTATACTTATACTGATGAGTCGGGACTTAAAAAAACAGTGCCAAGCGGTGTTGCATTTGCTACAGTTTATGACCAGTACGGAAATTATGAACTAAAAGAGTTCGGAATGTTGCTTACAGATAAAAATCTGGATAAAGAAAACTTTAAAATAACAACAAAAGGTATAATAAAAGGTAAGGGCGAAACAAAGCCGAATGTAGAAGGTCAGTTTGGGATAATGTTCTATGGTAATGGCCTTGAATATGGGAAGACTTATTATACTTTATCTTATGCGATATATGAAGATGAAGAAGGTAATGAGTTGACGATATATGGTAACAATGTAACAGAATTTTCGCCAAAGGGGGAGTAGATTATGAGATATATTAAACCTGAAGTTAAAATAGAAATGATAGAAATAAAAGAAAATATTGCAGGATTTGACGGATGGCTTAATGATAACGAAATGAGTGATGCGGGTATAACAAGAGTTCTTGTTGAAAGATTAAGTTAGTTTTCTTGTTATTTCATATTTAAAACACCTTTCTAATAATATAATTAGAGAGGTGTTTTTTATGTCAAAAAGTGTTTTTAAGAAAATGGCAACATTGATTTTTTCTGCTTTGTTCATAAAAGGATTAGGCTTTTATTTCAAGATATATTTATCAAAAGTTGCAGGGGCAGAAGGTGTAGGTTTGTATCATCTTGTGCTGTCAGTTTATGCACTTATGGCAAGTATTTCATCATTTGGAATAAGTCAGACTTTGTCACGGCTTATAGCGTATAACGAAAAATATTCTAAAAGAATTTTAAAAACCGCCATTATTGTGACAGGAGTTATTTCAACTTCAGTATTTTTGACAGTTTTTTTAAATGCTGAGTATATCGGAATTAATATATTAAAAGATTCCAGAGTTATAAAATCGATAAAAATAGTTGCATTCTCATTCCCTGCAATAGCAATTTTTTCTTCTGTTGCGGGATACTTTAACGGTCTTACAAAAGTTAAATATGCATCAAACGGGCAGATAATCGAGCAGATAATAAGAATTTTATTTGTAATGCTTTTTTTGAAAAAAGGAATGCAGTCGGGTATAGAGAGCGGTATGCTTGTATTAAGTTTCGGGATAGTACTTGGCGAATATATTTCAGCAATGTATATCTTTTTTTCTTACATTATTTTTTCAAGAAATAAAAAAGATGCTTATACAAAAAGATATTTTATAAAAGATATCTTGAAAATAAGTATTCCTGTTTCTTCGGGAGGATATATATCTTCATTTTTACATACTGTGGAAAATATTGTACTTCGTGAAAAACTTGTTCTTTCCGGACTTACAAATACTCAGAGTGTCAGTGTTTTAGGACTTGCAAAAGGTATGGCTGCACCCATTATTTTTTTCCCCGCACTTATTACAAATGCAGTTTCAATTCTCACTCTTCCTAAAATATCCAAAGAACAATCGCTTTGTAATTATAAAAAAATTAAAAGGATAACGAAAAAAGCACTTTGTATATGCTTTTTTACAGGGCTTATTTCAGCTTTCGTTTTTAAAGCAAATGCAGAAAGAATTTGTTTTTTCCTTTATTCAAGCTATGACTGTACTGTATTTGTAAAAAATATGAGCCTTGCTCTTCCGTTTATGTTTTTTAATATAACGGCGTCAGGCATTTTAAACGGAATAGGAAAGCATTTTTTAGTAATGGGAGAAAATTTACTTATAAATCTAACAAAACTTTTAATAATAATTATCTTTGTCGGAAAAATCGGTATAAAAGGATACTTTTTTGCCCTTTTTTTCAGTGAATTTCTTGGATTTATTATGTATTTTATGTTGATTTATAAACATATTTATAAAAAATATTAAAAATAGTTTGAAAATTGAAAAGTAATGTGTTATACTATATAAGGTTAATAATCAGCAAATGATAAACATAGATTTCAAGGAGGAAAGTTACAATGGCAAAAAAAATGATGACCATGGATGGTAACAACGCTGCTGCATATTGCTCTTATGCATTTACAGAAGTCGCTGCTATCTATCCTATTACTCCTTCATCAACAATGGCAGAAGTTGTAGATGAAATGAGTGCAAAAGGCCAGAAAAATATTTTTGGCGAAACAGTGGAAGTTGTTGAAATGCAGTCTGAAGCAGGTGCTGCAGGTGCAGTTCACGGATCACTTCAGGCAGGTGCTTTAACAACAACATTCACAGCATCTCAGGGATTACTTCTTATGATTCCTAATATGTATAAAATCGCAGGTGAATTATTACCTTGCGTATTCCACGTTAGTGCAAGAGCACTTGCTGCTCACGCTCTTAACATTTTCGGCGACCACCAGGACGTTATGGCTTGCCGTCAGACAGGTTTTGCTATGCTTGCTACAGGTTCCGTTCAGGAAGTTATGGACTTAGCAGGTGTTGCCCACTTAGCATCAATTAAAGGAAGAGTTCCTTTCTTACATTTCTTTGATGGTTTCAGAACTTCTCACGAAATTCAGAAAATCGAAGTTATGGATTATGAAGATTTAAAAGGTCTTATCGATTATGATGCTCTAAAACAATTTAAAGATAATGCCCTAAACCCTGAACATCCTGTTTTAAGAGGTACTGCTCAGAACTCTGACATTTACTTCCAGGGAAGAGAAGCATCAAATAAATACTACGAAGCTATTCCTGACATAGTTAATGACTATATGGGAGAAATTTCAAAAATCACAGGCAGAGAGTATAAACCTTTCAACTACTACGGTGCTCCTGATGCCGAAAAAGTAATCGTTGCTATGGGTTCAGTGTGTGAAGCATTGGAAGAAACAGTTGATTACTTAATGGCTAAAGGCGAAAAAGTTGGTGTTGTTAAAGTTCACTTATACAGACCATTCTCTGCTAAATACTTCTTTGATGTTCTTCCAAAAACTGTTAAGAAAGTTGCAGTTTTAGACAGAACTAAAGAACCTGGTTCTCTTGGCGAACCTTTATATCTTGATGTATGTAACCTATTCTACGGAAAAGCTGATGCTCCAATTATCGTTGGCGGACGTTTCGGTTTAGGTTCAAAAGATACAACTCCTACACAGCTTGTTGCTGTATTCAATAATCTTGATGCTAAAGAACCTAAAAACGGTTTCACAATCGGTATCAATGATGATGTTACCAACCTTTCACTTCCAATGCCTGAAAAAATCAATGCTGCTCCTGAAGGCGCAACAAGATGTAAATTCTGGGGATTCGGTTCTGATGGTACAGTTGGTGCCAATAAAGACGCAATCAAAATTATCGGTAACAACACCGACCTTTATGCACAAGCATATTTTGATTACGACTCTAAAAAATCAGGCGGCGTAACAATGTCTCACTTAAGATTTGGTAAGAAACCAATAAAATCTACTTACCTTCTTGACGAAGCAGACTATATCGCTTGTCACAAACCTGCATACATTCACCAGTATGATGTTTTAGAAGGTCTTAAAAAAGGCGGAACATTCTTACTAAACTGTGTATGGTCACCTGAAGAATTAGAAGAAAAATTACCTGCAAAAGTTAAAAGATATATTGCTGAAAATGAAATCAATTTCTACACAATCAACGCTGTTGAAGTTGCTGTAAAAGTTGGTCTTGGTCCAAACAGAATTAACATGGTAACACAAAGTGCATTCTTTAAACTTGCTAATGTTATTCCGTTTGATGAAGCAGTTGCACTAATCAAAGGCGCTATCAAAAAGACTTTCGGTAAGAAAGGTGACGATATCGTTAATATGAACTGTGCAGCAGTTGATGGAGCAATTGACGTTTTAAGAAAGATTGACGTTCCTGCTTCATGGAAAGATGCTAAAGACGAAGTTAAAGAAGAAAAAGATATTCCAGCATTTATCAAAAATATCGTTGAACCTGTTAATGCACAGGCTGGTAATAAACTTCCTGTAAGTACATTCTTAGGTATGGAAGACGGTACTTTTGAAACCGGAACATCACGTTTCGAAAAGAGAGGCGTTGCAGTTAACGTTCCTGTATGGATTGAAGAAAACTGTATCCAGTGTAACCAATGTTCACTTGTATGTCCTCACGCTGCTATAAGACCTGTTCTTTTAACAAATGAAGAAGATGCTAATAAACCTGAAACATTTACAACACTTAAAGCAACAGGATTTAACGATATGACATTCAGAATGCAGGTTTCTCCGCTTGACTGTTTGGGTTGCGGAGTATGTGCTAATGTATGTCCTGCTAAACAAAAAGCACTTGTTATGAAACCTATTGACGATGTTGCTGATGTTGAAGCACCTAACTGGGAATTTGCTATGAAAGTTCCTTCAAAACAAAATCAGATAGATATTTCTAAAACAACTAAAAATTCACAGTTTGCTCAACCTATGCTTGAATTCTCAGGCGCTTGTGCAGGTTGTGGTGAAACACCTTATATCAAACTTATTACTCAACTGTTTGGTGACAGAATGATTGTTGCAAACGCAACAGGTTGTACTTCAATCTGGGGTGGTTCTGCTCCTTCAATGCCATACTGCAAAAATGCAGAAGGCAAAGGTCCTGCATGGGCTAACTCATTATTTGAAGATAATGCTGAATTTGGTTTAGGTATGGTTAAAGCAAATAACAAGATTAGAAACACATTGGTTAACAGAATGAATTCTGTAATGGATGTAGTTAAACCAGAACTAAAAGATGCTTTCAAAGCATGGATTGAAGGAAAAGACAATGCTGAAGCATCTAAGAAAGCAGCAGCTGACATTATCAATCTTATCAAAGATGCTGATATGTCAAATCCTGCAATCAAAGAAATTGCTGACAGAACTGACTTCTTAGTTAAGAGATCTCAGTGGGTATTCGGTGGTGACGGATGGGCTTACGATATCGGTTACGGCGGTTTAGACCACGTTATCGCATCAGGCGAAGATATTAATATCTTTGTTGTTGATACCGAAGTTTACTCTAATACAGGCGGTCAGTCTTCTAAATCTACTCCTACAGGTGCAGTTGCTAAATTTGCTGCTGCAGGTAAGAGAACAAAGAAAAAAGACTTAGGTATGATTGCTACAACTTATGGTTATGTATATGTTGCTCAAATCGCTCTTGGTGCTGATATGAATCAGACTCTAAAAGCAATAAGAGAAGCAGAAGCATATCCAGGACCATCTCTAATCATTGCTTATGCACCATGTATCAACCATGGTATTAAGATTGGTATGTCTAATACTATTTTCGAAGAAAAGAAAGCAGTTGCTACAGGTTACTGGCACTTATGGAGATTTAATCCACAGCTTAAAGCTGAAGGAAAGAATCCGTTTACTTTAGATTCTAAAGATCCTACAGGTACAGTAAGAGAATTCTTAGAAGGCGAAAACAGATACTTGATGCTTAAGAAAGCATATCCTGAAGTTGCTGAAGAATTATTCCAAAAAGCAGAAAAAGATTTAGCTGACAGATTGGAAACATACAAAAAAATGGCAGAGTAACAGACCGTAAAAATAGTCTGGAACATGCAAAGAAAAAATATAGAGGATGCAAAAGCATCCTCTTTTTTTAATTACAAAACGGAATGGACGCAAAAGGGACAGACCCCATTGCGTCCATTTTGATAAGGTATAAATTTGCTTTGCAAATTTATGAAATAAACACTTCGCATTTTGAACAAATTTTCCTGGTTCGGTTTAATGCCAAAGGCATCGAGCCATTTGGCATTAAAAACAGACCGTAAAAATAGTCCGGAACATGCAAAGAAAAAATATAGAGAATGCGAAAGCATCCTCTTTTTTTAATTACAAAATGGAATGGACGCAAAAGGGACAGACCCCATTGCGTCCATTTTGATAAGGTATAAATTTGCTTTGCAAATTTATGAAATTGAAAAACCACCATAAAAGGGACTGTCCCTTTTATGGTGGTTTTGCTTTTATACCTTATATTTAAATTTTGTTCGTGATGTTTTAAATATTATTTACATATTTTTATAATGTGAGAAATGTTTATGTTTTAATATGGTTTAATAGTATTTTTTAATTCTATTTCATATAGAAAATATGTAAGTGCAAGAAGGTCTGCTGCGCCTCCTGGTGATAAATTTCTTTCGATGAAAGCCTTATCTAAAAGTTCTATTTCCTGTGCTTTTGGTTGGGGAGAGCGTTTTAAGAGTTCTTTGGTAATATTTTTAGCATATTCTGCTCCTTCTATGCCTCCCCGTTTATATAAATTCGTGTCCAAAATGTTTGAAATAATATGCAAAAGAGTAATGGCTCCCGCATCGTTTGACGTGTAATTTTTTCTTTTTAAGTTTTTATAACAGGGGAGCGAAATTTTAATAACCGTTTCAAAACCTGAAAGAACTTCTCCGCGTATACCTTTGATGCCATACTTTATATAAAGTTTTTCGCCTGCAGTAGTATCATTCATTTTTGTAAAATCCTGTAACACTTTGTTTTTTGCAATGTTTGAGGCTTCCCTACAAATATCTTCTGCAGACCTAAAGGGGAAATCGGCAGACCAAAGTCTTCCGAAAGCGGCACAAATCAACCCTAAAGAAAAAATGGCACCTTTATGAGTATTCACATTATCTGTAATCTTATACATATTTTTTTCAGCCATAATTCCTGATTGCTTTAGTAATGGGAAAACGTCATCATAAGGAAGATTTGCTGTTTCTTTTCCTGTTTTAAAACATTCTTCGAAATAAGGCTTAAGGGACAAAGCACTTTTTTCAAAAGTTTTTACATTCATATCAGTATGACTGCCGTTGTTATTTAAGTCAACAAGACCGGGTTTTGGTGTTGTGTGTACCTCATAAATCAGGCTTTGCACAGCGAGAGAAGATAAAGTGTTTGCGTCAATATCAAAGAAGTAGTTTTCCATAATTTCTTTTGTTTTATTAAAAACTTCTTCGGCTGTATGAAGCCTTCCGGCAGAACATACTTTTCCTTTTCTTTTGCAGATAAGACATGAACGAGTATTTTCTCTTTCAAGTTTTGTAAAGTTGGTATCAATAACATCCATGTCAAAAAGTCTGCCCAAAGTAATGCTTTCTTCAATAAGAGAAGTCATTTTTTTAATTTCTTTAGCATTTTCATTAACCGAAAAAAACGCTTCGCACCCTGTCGGATTAACTTCTATATTTTCATATAATATACTTTTGGAAGATATTTTTTCTTTTAAAAGTTTTATACCTTCAAAAAAGGCTCGTTCGATTAAAGGCGAAACTTTATAAGGCCCTGCTATGTTCATAGTAAAACTTATAATAGGGCAGTTAAAACTATTTATTATATCTTTTTGCTTTTTAACTCTTTGCTCACGAGCATAGAGGATTTCGTTTAAAGTTATTTCTTTCATTTTTTTACATAACAAGTTCTGATTGTTTTTCCTGTGATAAGTCCAGTTTTTCAAGATTTTTTTCAGCATTTTTTCCGACACAACCTACAAGCATATATTGACGGTTAAATCGGTCATATATAAAATGATTGAGAAGATGAAAATTTTCTATCATACCTGTTTTTGATACGTGAATTCTCGGACCCGTGCAGAAGTGAGTTCGTCCGCCTACTGAAATATGTGTGTTGTCAACGTAATCAACAGGTAAGTCTTCTTTAATCATTTCATTAACTTTTTTCTCGATTTCAGATATATCAAAATCAGGTTTCGTTTCAGGGAAAGTAATAATAAATCCATGCCTTACATCATCATGCCCGCAACGAGCCATTTCACTTTCAGGCATACAAAGTTCACATAAATCCTCCGCAGTGTGAGCCATAAGACGATAAGAAAGGGATTCATAAACTTTATCACGGATTTCCGAAGGTTCAGGACCGAATAAATTCGGTCTTGCTATAAGCACTTGTTCTCCAACGCCTATTATAAGATTTGCGTTAAAGCCAAGCAGCGGATATATAAGGTCAAAATGTTCTACTATAACTCGTTTTCCATTTTGCAATGCCTCAATAATGGCTTCTGCCAGCACGCTCATTTGAGTGAAAGCATTTTCAAACCGTATATCAACATGATAAGTGTGTGGAGTAAAATAGCCACTGTCCTGTTCTAAAAGAGGTAAAGGACGAACATAAACCCCGTCATCATCGTTGGTAAGTTCAAGTCCGGGAAACATTCCGCGTAAAAGAGCACTTTTTCCTGACCCTGCATCTCCTATAACTCCGATAAGTTTATCGTAAGGTGACAGATATAACTGAGCAAGTTGAATTCCAAGACCGTACATACGCTGATGCCCTCTTGGTGCAAAATAACTGCTTAAAATATGGTTTTGTTGTAATTCCTGCATATTAAACCTCCTTTGTTTTAATTAAATTAGTTAAAATCTCAAGTGTTGTATCAGGAACTAATGATTTTAATGTTATTATATCTTTTTTTGTAATTAAATCTCTGACTTTGCTGGCGCTCACAGGTTCGTCACAGATTTCTTTTCTTTTGATTTCTTTTAGTGTAATATTTTTTTGAGGAAGTAACTTTTTTAACTCGTTGTTATATTCGTTTGTAACAGCACAGAATGGTTCTGTCCCCACAAAACGCGTTTTTATATTAAACTTAGGAGCATAATATTTTGCAAATATTTCAATATCCAGACGGCATTTTATATTTGGAATGTTACTCTCTTTTTTTAAAAAGTAGTCGGGAAAGGTTGCAAAAGATATAAGGTATGGTCCGGTAGGGAGAATTGTAACATTTTTAAGATGCCTTGTACCGTCTTTGACCATTTTAAGCCTTTCCTTAGTTGAAAACATACTTTTATCTTCCGATACAACAAAAACGTAAAGATTGTCGCACTCTTTACATGCCTCTTCTATAAGATAAAGATGCCCCAAAGTAAAAGGGTTACAGTTTGCAACAATGCATCCGTTTTTTTCGCTTTCTTTAGCATCAGGAAACTGATTTAAAAAATTATTTATACCATTATTCTTATCTTCCATTAAAAGAACATTTTCAGTTTCTGCCACGGGGTAAAAGAAAAGGTCGGAAAACATCGGTTTGTTCTGGGGTTTTGTGTATAAAAAAAGATGGTGTATTCCTTTTTGCCCTGCATCTTTTTTAAGTTCAGTAATAAGCGATGCAGTGATACCTTCTCCGCGGTATTTATCATCTACTGCAACGCATTTTATAATATTTTCATATCTTTGGGCAGTTGCAATAAGTTGATTGCTTTCCCATATAAGTACAAATACATCTGCCAAATAATCTGGTTCGAGATTGCATTTTTTGATAAGAGTTATCCATTTATTTAATTTTTCACCTTTTAAAGAGTGTAACAGTTCTATATACATCTTTTGTACCTCATACGGTATATTTATATTTGTATTATAACTTATATATGGTTAATATGTAAAGGAAAAATACAAAAATAATTGCTTTTTTTAAAATTGTGTTATATAATATTGGTAAATTGAACTATAACATTTAAAAAAGAGAGAGGAATGATATAATGATTATAACTAAATATGCATCTTCAGGCACACTTGAATCGAGTGATGCTTATGTAGAAATTGAACCGTCAAAAGATGGAATTAAAATTGAAATTGAGTCAGTTGTTTATAAACAGTTTGGAGAAAATATAAAAAAAGTTGCAAATGAAGTGCTTGGCGATATGGATGTAAAAAGCGCTGTTGTTCGTATTACTGATAAAGGCGCTTTGGAATGTGTATTGCGTGCGAGAATTGAAACTGCTGTTTTAAGAGGAGGGGAAAATTAATGAGGAGAAGTTTATTGTTTCTGCCCGGAAATAATCCTAATATGCTTATAAATGCGAACTGTCTTGGAGCAGATGCCGTTATATTTGACTTGGAGGATGCAGTTTCTCCGAACGAAAAAGATGCTGCCCGTATTTTAGTCAGAAACACCCTTAAATATATGGATTTTGAAACGTGCGAAACCATTGTACGTATAAATTCAGTTGATACTGATTTCTGGAAGAAAGATATAGATGTTATTTTACCTTGCAAACCGTTTTTTATATTACTGCCTAAAGTAAATACCGAAAAGGACATACTCGAAGTTTCAGAATATATAAAAAAAGCAGAAGAGAATGCAGGATTTAGAGAAGGTACTGTTGGGCTGATAGCCCTTATTGAAACGGCTTTGGGCGTTGAAAATTCTTATAAAATAGCAACTGCGACAAAACGTGTCAAAGGTCTTCTTTTAGGTGCTGAAGACCTTACTTCTGACCTTGAATGTAAGCGTACAAAAGAGGGAAGAGAAATTGAATATTCAAGAACAAGACTTGTTGTTGCAGCACGTGCTGCCGGTATAGATGTATATGATACGCCGTTTACTGATGTTAATGACGATGAAGGTGCAAAGGTTGATACATGCCTTGCAAAAAGTCTTGGATTTACGGGAAAGGCTTGTATTTCTCCTCGTCATGTCGAAATAATAAATGATATATTTACTCCGACTAAGGAAGAGATAGAATATGCTTTTGAAGTTTTGGATGCAATAAAACTTGCAAAAGAGCAGGGCAAAGGCGCGATTTCTTTAAGGGGTAAAATGATTGATGCTCCTATTGTAGCAAGAGCAGAGAAAGTTATTTTATTTGCAAATGAACTTGGAATTTCGAGGGAGGAGTAATATGAATAAGTTAGTTAAATCAATAAAAGAAGCGATTAAACTTTCGGGACTTAAAGACGGTATGACCATTTCTTTTCATCATCATTTAAGAAACGGCGATTATGTACTTAATATGGTTTTAAAAGAAATTGCTGAACTTGGAATAAAGGACATAACTGTAAACGCAAGTTCCTTGTTTGATACTCACACTCCGATAATTTCACATGTTGAAAACAAAGTTGTCACAGGTATTTTGACTGATTATATGGCATCAGGGCTTGGCAGAGCATTTTCTAAAGGTATAATGGAAAAGCCGATAGAATTTCGTACTCATGGGGGACGTCCTTCAGATATAAAAAATGGGAAAACTCCGATTGATGTTGCTTTTATTGCTGCACCATGCAGTGATAATATGGGAAACTGTTCGGGAAAATATGGAAAATCTGCCTGCGGAAGTTTGGGATATGCATTTTCTGATGCTATGTATGCGAAAAAAACAGTAGTTATCACAGATAACCTTGTTCCATATCCTTTGTGCGACTATTCTATTTCAGAAGAATATATTGATTATGTAGTTGCGGTTCAAGAAATAGGTGATCCTAAAGGCATAGTTTCAGGTACAACTAAAATCACAAGAGACCCTGTTGGGCTTATTATGGCATCTCATGCAGTAAAAGTGATTGAAGCGTCAGGACTTTTAAAAGATGGTTTTTCCTTTCAGACAGGCGCCGGCGGAGCATCTTTGGCAGTTGCAAAGTTTTTAAAGGATATAATGATAGAAAAAGATGTAAAGGGTAGTTTCGCTCTTGGTGGCATTACAGGATATATGGTGGATATGCTTAATGCAGGGTGTTTCAAAAGTCTGCTTGATGTTCAGTGCTTTGACTTAACGGCTGTTGAGTCTATAAGAAATAATCCTGACCACAGGGAAATTTCCGCAATTAAGTACGCATCGCCAACTGCTAAAAGTGCTGTGGTTGACAGCCTTGATGTTGTTATCTTGGGTGCAACAGAAATTGATACTGATTTTAATGTTAATGTTCATACTGATTCAAATGGATATATTATGGGTGGTTCGGGAGGACATAGTGATACTGCTGCAGGTTCTAAACTGTCGATGATTATTGCACCTATGCAAAGAGCGAGAATGCCAATTGTTACTGATCGCGTTAATTGTATTTCCACACCCGGTAAGGATATAGATGTTCTTGTTACACAAGGCGGAATAGCAGTAAATCCAAAAAATATTGAACTTAGAGAACGCCTTGAAAGTGTAGGACTTCCTGTTATTGATATTGTAAAATTAAAAGAAAAAACAGAGAAAATAACGGGAAAACCAGAGAAACTTCCAAAAGGCAATAAAGTGGTTGCTAAAGTTATCAGCCGTTATGGAGAAGTTTTGGATGAAATATATAATGTATTGTAGGAGAAATTAAAATGAGAGAAATTAATGCTGAAATAATCACCAAAACGGTGAAAAAACTGTGTATTGAAGCGAATTGCCATTTAACGGTTGATGTTAAAGAGTGCATAAAAAAATGCCGTTTAAATGAAGATTGGGATCAGGCAAAAGAAATTTTAGACAGAATTATTGAGAATTACGAAATAGCAGATGAAAAAAATCAACCTGTTTGCCAGGATACAGGTGTTGCCTGTGTATTTTTAAAAATAGGTCAGGATGTACATATAAACGGTGATATTACCGATGCTGTAAATGAGGGCGTAGGACAAGGCTACTGTGATGGATATTTACGAAAAAGCGTAGTTGACGATCCTCTATTAAGAGTTAATACAGGGGATAACACGCCTGCATTTATCTATTTTGAATTGGTTCCTGGAGATAAAATTGAGATTACGGTTGCTCCAAAAGGCTTTGGTAGTGAAAATATGAGCAAAATTGCTATGCTTCGCCCGTCTGACGGAATAGAGGGTGTTAAGGAATTTGTAATTAAAGCAGTGGAAGAAGCAGGACCTAATCCTTGTCCACCTATTGTTGTAGGTGTTGGCATAGGAGGAACTTTTGACAAAGCCGCTTTGCTTTCTAAAAAAGCGCTTTTAAGACCTCTTGATGAAAGGAATAGCGACGAGTTTTATGCTGATTTGGAAAAAGAACTTTTAGATAAAATAAATGCACTTGGCATCGGGCCTCAAGGATTTGGAGGAAGAACTACAGCACTTGCAGTCAATATTGAAAAATATCCTACACATATTGCAGGACTTCCTGTTGCTGTTAATATCAATTGCCATGTTACAAGGCATAAAACGGAGGTGATATAAATGTCAGTTGTGATAAAAACACCTTTAAAAAGAGAAGATGTTAAAAAACTAAAAGCAGGAGACAGTTGCCTTATTACAGGGGTAATTTACACTGCAAGAGATGCTGCTCATAAAAGACTTTGTGAACTTATAGAAAGAGGCGAAGAATTTCCTTTTGATATAAAGAATAGTATTATATATTTTGTTGGACCAACACCTGAAAAACCTGGTCAGGCTATAGGATCTTGTGGGCCTACGACATCATACCGTATGGATGCTTATAGTCCCGAACTTATTAAAAAGGGGCAGACGGGAATGATAGGTAAAGGGAAAAGAGGTCCTGCGGTTGTCGATGCGATGAAAGAGTATGGTGCAGTATATTTTGGAGCAATTGGCGGATGTGGAGCGCTTCTTTCAAGATGCGTGAAAAAAGCAGAGGTTATTGCTTATGATGATTTGGGTGCAGAAGCAATAAGAAGACTTGAAGTGGAAGATTTTCCTGTTATTGTTGTAATTGATAGCGAGGGAAATAATCTTTACGAAACAGGAAGAAAAAATTATCTTAAAACAAAATAGGTTAAGAAACTTAAGAATGGATTGTAATTTACTTTCCATTCTTTTTAAAATATCAACAAATGGACGCAAAAGGGACAGACCCCATTGCGTCCATTTATTGATTTGATTGTGCCAATTTGACTTGACAAAATTGCATAAAGGAGTATAATTGGTATATAACAATTATTTATTACAAGGGTGGTTTTATGAAAACGATTTATAAAATAAATACGGAACTTGATATTCCTATATACCAACAACTTGTTGATGCCATTTGTGTTGATATAAAAAGTGGCAATCTTATTTCAGGTGTGCAACTTCCTACTGTTTTTGAAATGACCTCAAAAGTCGGTGTAGCAAGAGGAACGGTTAAGCGAGCTTATGACGAACTTGAAAGAATGGGAATTGTGGAAAAGGTGCAGGGGAGAGGTACTTTTGTAAAGTATCAGCCTGCAAATTCAGGGAGCAGAAAAGAGCAGGCTATGGAGGCTATTGATGATATGCTTGATAAATTGGAAGGTATGGGACTTTCCCCTTCTGAAATAAATATTTTCCTTAATCTGAAACTCCGTGAGCGTTCTCAGGAGGAAGCGAATGTAAAGATTGCGGTGGTTGAATGTAATCCTGAAAATCTGTCGCAGATGTCGGAACAGTTGAGGCACATAGATGAGGTTGATTTATATTCATATACTCTCGATAGTATAAAACAATATCCATATAAACTTAATGAAAACTACGATTTGATTGTTACCACATCGTTGCACTCGGATTATCTTGAAAGTATCGTTCCTGATAAAAAAAGAATTGTCCGTGTGGCATTGAGACCGTCTGCCCGTTCTTTATCTCATATAATTAAACTTAAAAAAAGTGAAAAGACAGGTATTGTGGGATATAGCGAACGTTTTGCCGGACTTATTTATAATACGTGCTCAATGTATGCAGAGGAAGTAACCGTAGAGGCTCCTCTTATTGTAGGTGAAAGGTCGGAACTTGAAAAATATCTTAAAGGTAAAAGTACAATACTTCTTCCGAAAAATTACGAGAAGTATTTTGATACTGAAACGGTAAAGAGCATTTCGGCTTTTGATGGCTCTATTGTAGAATGTAATTACGAGATGGACGAAGGTTCTGTTATGTATCTTGAAACGAAAATCAAAAAAGTTCGCGACTCGAAAATGATATAAATATAAATATTTTAAAAATACTTAACTTTCTCTTGACAAAAAGATATATCCCATTGTAATATATAGGTATATAACAATTATATTACAGTGGGGTATTGATATGAGCGAAAATAAGAAAAAGATACTGGTAATAGGTGTTATCGGTGCTGATGTCCATGCAGTGGGCAATAAGATTTTGTACCATGCTTTTACGGAAGCGGGATTTGATGTTGTAAATTTAGGTGTTATGGTTTCACAAGAAGAGTATATTTCTGCAGCGATTGAATCGGGAGCAGATGCTATAGTTGTATCATCTCTTTATGGTCAGGGCGAACTTGATTGCAGGGGAATGAGAGAGAAGTGCGATGAGGCAGGCCTTAAAGGGATCCCTCTTATAGTGGGTGGAAATATTGTTATAGGCAAACAAAAATTTTCCGATGTTGAAAAACGATTTAAGGAAATGGGATTTGACCGTGCGTTTCCACCGGGAACACCTCCTGAAACCGCAATAGAAGCACTCTATGAACTTCTTGATATGGATGGTGGCAAATAATGAAAAATGTCTTGCTGATTGATTTTGGCAGTACATATACAAAACTTACGGGTGTAGACCTTGAGAAAGAAGAAATTATAGGCACAGCATCAGCATATACAACAGTAGAAACGGATATAAACGAAGGCTTAAATGAAGGCCTTAAAAAACTTGAGAAAATAACAGGAGAAATAAAATATGATGCCTGTTATGCTTGTTCCTCTGCTGCAGGAGGACTTCGTATGGTAACGAGTGGGCTTGTTCCCGAACTTACAGTTGAAGCATCCAGACTTGCGACACTGGGAGCAGGTGCCAAGGCGGTAGGTACATATTCTTTTGAGTTAACGGATGAAGATATAGAAGAAATTTTAAGATTAAGTCCCGATATATTTTTACTTGTCGGAGGAACTGACGGCGGCAACAAAGAATGTATTATCCATAATGCACGTATGCTTGCTAAGTTAAAACCCGAATTTCCCATTATAATAGCAGGTAATCGGACTGCATCAAAAGAGTGCCAGGAGATACTGGAAGGTTGTGAGGTTTATGTTTGTGAAAATGTAATGCCGAAATTCGGCGTACTAAATATTGAACCTGCGCAAAACAAAATAAGAGAAATATTTTTAAATCATATTATTTATGCTAAAGGATTAAGTAAGGTTTCAGATCTTCTGTCAGATATTATGATGCCTACACCGTCTTCCGTGCTTAATGCTTTGAAACTTCTGTCTTGCGGTTTTGAAGACGAAATGGGTATCGGAGAACTGATAGCAGTAGACGTGGGCGGAGCGACAACTGATGTTTATTCCATTGCAGACGGAATGCCCGAACATATGAATACAGTATACAAAGGACTTCCTGAGCCTTATGCAAAAAGAACAGTTGAAGGGGATATCGGTATGAGATACGGAGCACAGGGGATTGTAGATGCTCTGGGAATAAATAAGATATCTTTACTTTCAGGACTAAGCGAAGAAAGGGCTTTGGAATTAATAGAAAAACTTAAAACAAATACCGAGATGGTACCAAATGGGGATACGGAACTTGAAGCACTTGATTTTTCTCTTGCTTCCTGTGCGGTTGACGAGGCGGTTAACCGACATGCAGGGAAAATATCCGAAACATATACTATGATGGGTCAGACTTTTGTGCAGGAAGGCAAAAATCTTACTAAAGTGAAACAAATTGTTGTAACGGGCGGAAGCCTTATTCACGCAAAAAAAACTGTAGATATTGCCGAATTTGCCAAGTATTCAAAGAACAATCCTGCATCTTTAAGACCTTACGAATTAAATGTCAGGGTAGATAAAAAATATATTTTGGCGGCTATGGGACTTTTATCGTCCTATTATCCGAAAACCGCCTTAAGAATTATGAAAAAGGAGATAAAAAACTATGGAGATTAAAAACAAACGTCTTTCTTTAGATGAGTTTAACTGTCTGCGTGAGGAAGTCCTTAAACAATGGCCTACCGGGAAAGATGTTGATATAGAAGAAGCAGTAGAATATCACAAAAATATGCCTGAGGAAAGAAGATTTTCCAAAAAACTTCTTGATGCGAAACGTGACGGAAGAACTTTGGTACAGCCTCGTGCAGGTGTTCCAGTTGTGGAAGAACATATAAAACTTATGCAGTATCTTGAAAAGGAAGGAGAAGCAGATTTACTTCCTTCAACTATTGACAGTTACACAAGGCAAAACCGATACGAAGAAGCGGAAAACGGCATAAATGAATCTATTCGTTTAAATAGAGCAATGCTTAATGGTTTTCCTGCTGTTAATCATGGTGTAAAAAAATGCCGTCAGGTTGTTGAAAGTGTGAATGTACCAATGCAGGTGCGTCATGGTACTCCTGATGCAAGATTGCTTACTGAGATTACTTTTGCCGGTGGATTTACAAGTTATGAAGGGGGAGGTATTTCTTACAATCTTCCGTATTGTAAAGATGTTCCAATGGAAAGAACAATCCGTGACTGGCAATATGTTGACCGTCTGACAGGTCTTTATGAAGAAATGGGAGTGTCTATAAACCGAGAACCATACGGACCTCTTACCGGTACATTGGTTCCTCCCTGTATTTCTCATGCGGCAGCGATTGTTGAAGCACTTCTTGCAGCCGAACAGGGAGTAAAAAATATAACAGTTGGTTACGGTCAGTGTGGTAATCTTGTGCAGGATATTGCTGCTATAAGAACATTACAGGAACTGACAGATGAATATCTTTTGAAATACGGATATAACGATGTTTGTGTTACAACAGTATTGCATCAATGGATGGGCGGTTTCCCTGCCGATGAAGCAAAAGCGTTTGGTGTAATATCTTCGGGAAGTCTTATTGCTGCTTTGTCAAAAGCAACAAAAGTTATTGTTAAAACTCCTCACGAAGCAGTTGGTATTCCTACTATGGAAGCCAATGCAGAGGGCTTAAGATGCACAAAACAAGTTGTTAATATGCTTTCTGATCAGACATTTAATTCAAATGTTTTAGAGGACGAAAAGGAAATAATCAGAAAAGAAACAAGAGCAATTGTTGACAAATGCTTTGAACTTGGCAGCGGAGATATTGCAGTTGGGGTATGCAGAGGTGTTGAAGCGGGAGTTTTAGATGTTCCGTTTGCTCCTTGCCGAGTAAATGCTGGTAAAATGCTTCCTTGCCGTGATAATGATGGTGCAGTCAGAATACTGAATATAGGAAACCTTCCTTTTAGTAAGGAACTTATAGATTTCCACAAAGAAAAGATAGAAAAAAGAGCAGTTTATGAAAACAGGAAAGCATCATTCCAGATGGTAATTGATGATGTTTATGCTATTGGAAAAGGTCGTTTGGTTGGACGTCCTAAATATTAAAATGAGGAGAGTTAAATTATGAAAATTATAGATGTAGTATGTTCCGGAGGACGTACAGGGTTTTATTTTGATGACCAGCGTGCTATAAAACAAGGCGCAGGTCACGATGGTGCATTTTATGTTGGAACTCCTGTTACTGATAAATTTACTGCAGTTCGTCAGGCGGGAGAATCAATTTCAGTTATGATTATACTTGAAGACGGGCAAGTGGCATACGGAGATTGTGCCGCAGTTCAGTATTCAGGTGCAGGAGGAAGAGATCCACTTTTTTTAGCGGAAGAATTTATTCCGGTTATTTATAAATACATAAAGCCTGAACTTGTAGGCAAAGAGGCTGACAGTTTTAGAGAACTTACCGAAATGATGGAAGCAATATCAGTTGATGGAAAACGCCTTCATACTGCAATTCGCTATGGCGTTTCACAGGCTATTTTAGATGCTGTGGCAAAAGCAAAAGGTAAAATGATGTGTGAAATAGTTGCAGAAGAATATAACTGCGAAATAACTGAAAAGCCTTTAGCAATTTTCACGCAGTCAGGCGATGACCGTTATGATAATTCGGATAAAATGATTTTAAAAGGTGCTCAGGTTTTACCTCATGCTCTTATAAATAATGTGGAAACAAAATTGGGTAAAAACGGAGAAAAACTTTTAGAATATGTAACATGGCTTCGTAACAGAATACTTGATTTCCGTATGGATGAAAACTATAGTCCTGTTATTCATATAGATGTATACGGAACAATCGGGGCAGTGTTTGGTAATAATAACTATAAGGCTATGGCAGACTATATTAAGACGCTTTCTGATGCTGCAAAACCGTTTAAACTTCGTATTGAAGGTCCTATGGATTGCGACAGCGACCGTGAAGCACAACTTACAGCACTTTCTAAACTTACAAAGGAAATAGACGACCGTAAAATAGATGTTGAACTTGTTGCAGACGAATGGTGCAATACTTTGGAAGATATAAAACTTTTTGCAGATAATAAAGCAGGGCATATGGTGCAGATTAAAACTCCTGACCTTGGTGGTATAAATAATACTATTGAAGCGGTGCTTTACTGTAAAGAAAAAGGAATAGGCGCATATCAGGGTGGTACCTGTAATGAAACTGACCGAAGCGCAAGAGTATGTGTTCATTGCGCTATGGCAACCGTACCCGACCAGATTTTAGCAAAACCGGGAATGGGCGTTGACGAAGGATTTATGATTGTATATAACGAAATGAACAGAATTCTTGCATTAAGAAAAGCAGCAAAAGATCGAAAATAAGAAACTCACGAAAAACTAATGAATTACAAAACGAAATGGACGCAAAAGGGACAGACCCCATTGCGTCCATTCTGACTATGATTATAAATAGAAGTCATGATTATTTATCGTCTTATGATAAGTTCGGTTATTTATTATCCAGAAGTTTGATGCTTTCTTAGGATTTAAAAAATAAAGGCTTTCCCCTGCAATATTAGTATCTCTTATAGCCAGTTTACCTGCTAAAACGCTGTCGCGGGAGGGTGTATTATAAATTGAGTTATTTGCGACAGGCTGAAACTGAATTCCGTAATTGTTATCAAAAATTACATCATAAATTGTATCGGGAAAGTCTTTGCTTTCTACACGGTTTAAGATAACGTTCCCCACTGCAATTTTACCGCTAAAAGGCTCTCCTGAACTTTCTGCTTCAATTATTCTTGATAACCATACTATATCTTCCAAAGAGTAATCTTTTTCAATTAAACTTTCATCAATTTCTATATTTTCTTTGGATAAATCAACAATGTAAAAAGTATCACTCCAGTTAACATTAAAATCAAAAAGTTCCGATATAAAACGTATTGGTGCAAGTGTTCTTTTATTTTTCAGAACAATATTATTTGAAACGGGAATTTTTTCTCCGTTAACAAAAGCGTATTTATAACCTGCGTATAGTTTAACATCTTTTCCCTCATAAGAAAAAGTAACGCTTTTTTCGTCGTCTTTCCACTCCATTTCATAAATTCCCAGGGCATTTAATATAAACCTTACAGGTGCATAAGCAGTATTATTTATTATAAAACTTGCGTTATCCGTATCTAAAACGTTGCTGTTTACAGAAACTGTAACGGGTATATCATAACCATAATGTGTGTTTGCGCACACATTTGAACTTAAAAGTGCAGTTAAAATAGTTATAATAAGTAATATTTTTTTCACGGTTACCTCCTTTCTTTTATAATACAGATTAAATTATAGCAAAAAAAAGACTTTTTATCAATTCCTAATGATTTCCTTTACAATTTATGACAATATATGTTATACTATCTTGGGGTGTAGTGTCTGAGTGAATTCAGATACATAAGAAAGGAATGATTATGATGAAATTCGTAATAGCAACAGGTAATCCGGGCAAAGTTAAAGATTTTAACCTTATTCTTTCTATGATGGGGCATGAAGCCGTTTCTTTAAAAGAAATGGGGATTGAGTGCGATGTGGAAGAAACAGGTACTACATTTAAAGAAAACTCATATATAAAAGCAAAGGCAATTTACGATATGGTAAAATTACCTACAATTGCAGATGATTCGGGACTTTGCGTTGATGCACTGGACGGTGCTCCCGGAGTTTATTCTGCACGTTACGGCGGAGAAGGACTTGATGACCGTGACAGATGCATAAAACTTTTAGAGGAAATGAAAGATGTTACAAACAGAAAAGCATGGTTTAAAAGTGCAATATGTTGTATATTAGATGATGATACAGTGATTGAAGTTGAGGGAGAATGTGAAGGTACATTGCTTTATGAAATAACAGGGGAAAACGGATTTGGATATGATCCTTTGTTCTTTGTTGAAAAGTTCCAGAAAACATTCGGAGAGGTATCAAAAGAAGAAAAGAATGAAATCAGTCACCGAAGAAAAGCAATGGATAAATTAAAAGAAGAATTAAAAAAGGTGCTTTAGTTATGAATATAAGAGAACTGATTGAAGAAAGAGAGTATGAATTTTTATCTTGTTATGCTAAAAAATCAAGAGAATCGAAAGGGAGAAAGGTTTTTGAAACTCCTTGTGATATAAGAACCGACTTTCAAAGAGATGCTGACAGGATAACTCATTCAAAAGCATTTCGCCGTCTTATGCACAAAACTCAGGTATTCTTAGCGCCTACCAAAGACCACTACAGAACAAGGCTTACTCATACTTTGGAGGTTTCTCAGATTGCCCGTGCGATTTCAAGAGGTCTTTGCCTTAATGAAACACTTACCGAAGCTATAGCTTTAGGGCATGATTTAGGTCATACACCTTTTGGGCATATAGGTGAAGAAGTGCTTGACTCAATATGTGAAAATGGTTTTGCTCATAACGAGCAGAGCCTTAGAGTTGTGGATTATCTTGAAAAAGAGAACGGTCTTAATCTTACTTTTGAAGTAAGAGATGGAATTTTAAATCATACAGGTAAGGGTATCCCCCAAACCAACGAGGGTAAAGTCGTTCGCTTGGCAGACAGGATTGCTTATATAAACCATGATATTGACGATGCTATCCGTGCAGGCATCCTTTCTAAAGATGATATTCCCAAAAAATACAGTGAAATTTTAGGCAATAAACACTCAAAAAGAATAAATACAATGATTTTAGATATAATAGAAAATTCCAAAGACGGAGAAATAAAAATGAGTGATCCTGTTTTTACTTCCACAAACGGACTCAGAGAGTTTATGTTTGAAAAGGTTTATATGTCGCAAAGTGTACGAAAAGAAGAGGTAAAGTCAAAAGATTTAGTAAAATTCTTATATAATTATTTTTATAAAAATAAAGATATGCTTCCCGATGAATATTTAAGAAGACTTGAGGAAGACGGACTTTCGAGAGTTGTATGCGATTATATTGCATGTATGACTGACAGGTATGCAATAAATCTGTTTGAGGAATTTTTTGTTCCAAAACAAATGTTTTAGTTTTTTTAAAAGGATTTTTATTTTTTTTGTCGAAAGAAAATAGTAGAAAGAATAGTCGGAGGATTGAAATGGCTTTATATTTTGATGATATGCTTTTAGAAGAGATCAGACAAAGAAATGATATTGTAGATTTAATTTCAATGTATACCGACCTTAAGCAAAGCGGAAACAGATTCCTGGGGTTATGTCCTTTCCATAAGGAAAAGACCCCGTCTTTTTTTGTTAATAAAGAGGATCAGCTTTATTATTGTTTTGGCTGTCACGAGGGCGGAAATATCATAAATTTTGTTGAAAAAGTGAATAATCTTGATTTTATTGAGGCCGTTAAATTTCTTGCCGAAAGAGGCGGAGTTAATCTTCCTGAAGAAAACGGCGAAGTTTCAAAAGAACATCAACTTAAAAAAGATATTTATGAGATAAATAAGGCTTCTGCCATTTATTTTCATAATAACCTTATGAATGATAAGAATGCTCTTAAGTATCTTACTGACAGAGGGCTTGATATAAAAACGATAAAAAATTTTGGCTTGGGGTATTCTAAAAGTACATATACTGACCTTTACGAACATTTAAAACTCAAAGGATTTTCCGAGTGGGCAATGTTAAAAGCAGGAGTTATTTCTAAAAAGGAAAATGGAGTTTATGATTTTTTCAGAGGAAGAATAGTATTTCCTGTTATAGATTTGAGAGGAAATGTACTTGCTTTCAGCGGACGTGTTATGGATGACAGTTTGCCCAAATACCTTAACACAGGCGAAACTGAAGCCTTTAAGAAAAGGCAGAACTTATTCGGACTTAATCTTGCTAAAAACTCAAAGAAAGATTATATTATACTTGCAGAAGGTCAGATGGATGTTATTGCACTCCATAAATATGGCTTTAACAATGCTGTAGCCTCGCTCGGTACAGCGTTTTGTGAGGAACATGCAAAACTTATAAAAAGATACGCAAAAAAAGTAGTGATTTGTTATGATAATGATACAGCAGGGCAAAACGCAACAAATAAAGCAGCAGATTATTTAATTTCGGAAGGTATATTTGTAAATGTTGCAATACTGAAAGGCGGAAAAGACCCTGATGAAATTTTAAAAAAATCAGGGGAAGAGTATTTTTCAAATATTATAAAAAATGCACCTACATATATGGAATATCTTTTAAACAAAGAGATTCTGAACCACGATTTAAACACAATGGAAGGAAAAATTTCCTATGCACGAAGCGCAACCAATCACTTAACCAAAGTTATTGACCCGCTGGAGCGTGAACTATATATTAAAAGAATTTCAAGAGAACTTGATATAAGTGAGGAACTGATTTACGGAGAACTTAAAAAAATCAGCAGTTTCACAAAAAGAAATGAAGAAAAAAAGCAGGAAATTAAAGAAAATATAAAAAGGCAAAAGGAAACATCTGTAGATAAAATAAATAATAATCTTGATGTTTGCGAAGGGGAACTTATAAATATTCTTATAAATAATATAACGTGGTTTAAACGACTTAGAAATCATCTTGGTGATAATTATTTCTCTTTTGAAATTTATAACAAAATTTTTTCCACGTTATCCTCTCTTATGGAAGAAAGAGGCGGATACGATATTAATATGATTGTGGACAGGCTTTCGGAAAAAGAAAAGGGAAAAATTATAAGATTTAAAATGAAAGAGTTAAACTACGAGGTAAATGAAAAAAATATCTCTGAACTTTTGAAACGAATAGAGTATCTTAAAAATCAGCAAAATGTTGCAAATGCAGACTCTGTGGAAGACTTGAATGCACAACTTATGAAACTTAGAAATAAGGAATCTATGAATAATAAATAAAAAAATTTGTATAATAATAAGATAGTACTGAAAGGAGAAACCAGATGTCTGAGGTAGTGAGTAAAAGAACGGCTATTAAAGAATTACTGGAACTTGCAAAAACCAATAATAAAATAACTTTAGGGGAACTTAATGACCGTTTAAGCGAAATTGATTTAAATGTTGAGGACATTGAAAAAATCTACGAAAAGTTAGAAAAAATGGGTGTTGAAATTGTCAATGACCCTGAGAGTGACAATCCTGAAGATATGGACTTTAAAGAACAGGATGTTGAAGAAATTATTCTTCAGGACGGTGTTGGCATTGATGACCATGTCCGTATGTACTTAAAAGAAATAGGTAAAGTACCTCTTTTGTCAATGGAAGAAGAGATTATGTATGCTCAGCGTATGGCAGAAGGTGATGAAACTGCTAAGCAGATGCTTGCAGAAGCAAATTTAAGACTTGTTGTATCCATTGCTAAAAGGTATGTTGGAAGAGGTATGTTGTTTTTAGACTTAATTCAGGAAGGGAATTTAGGTCTGATTAAAGCGGTTGAAAAGTTTGATTTTACAAAAGGATTTAAATTTTCTACTTATGCTACATGGTGGATAAGGCAGGCGATTACAAGAGCTATTGCTGACCAGGCAAGAACTATAAGAATTCCTGTTCATATGGTAGAAACAATTAATAAACTTTTAAGAGTTTCAAGACAACTGTTACAGGAACTTGGCAGAGATCCAACTCCTGAAGAACTTTCAAAAGAACTTAATATGTCGGTTGAAAAGGTAAGAGAAATCCAGAAAATCAGTCAGGACCCTGTATCTTTGGAAACCCCTATCGGCGAAGAGGAGGACAGTCACCTTGGCGACTTTATTCAGGACTCAGATGCTCAATCTCCTGCAGATGCCGCAGCATATACCTTGCTTAAAGAACAGTTCCAGGAAGTTTTAGGAACATTAACACCTAGAGAAGCAAGAGTATTAAAACTCCGTTTCGGTTTGGAAGACGGGCAGATGCGTACTTTGGAAGAAGTAGGTAAAGAATTTAATGTTACAAGAGAAAGAATAAGGCAGATTGAAGCAAAAGCCTTAAGAAAATTAAGGCATCCATCAAGAAGTAAGAAATTAAAAGACTTCCTTAATTAGTTATTAGGCACTCGGGAGTCGAACACCTTATGGTTTAAAATTAGAAATTTCGCTTAATCCTGCAGAAATTCCTGCGAATATACGAAAGTATTATCCTTGAAATTTATTTGTCTAAAACAAAATTTCTAAATTTTAAACTCTTCGACCTTAAACGTAGGAAAATTTTTAAGATTTTTAATGCGAAGGACGAAGTCAGGCTGTCGCCTTACGAGGACGCCAAATTAAAAAGATTAAGATTTAACAAGTTTAAGGCATAAGGGGGTTTGGCTCCCGAGTGCCTAAAGAAAAGAGGTAATTAAAAATGAAAATAGAAACAAAATGTCTTCATTCCGGTTACAAACCGGGAAATGGTGACCCAAGAGCACTCCCGATATATCAAAGTACAACATTCACTTTTGATTCAACTGAATATATAGGCGATTTGTTCGACTTTTCAGCGAGCGCTCATTTTTACTCAAGACTTTCCAATCCGACTGTTGCAGCAGTTGAAGATAAAATTGCCGACTTAGAGGGTGGTATAGGCGCGCTTTTAACATCTTCAGGTCAGGCGGCTACAACTATTTCGCTTCTTAATATATTAAAAAGCGGAGACCATTTTATAAGTTCTTCAACCATCTACGGTGGTACATATAATTTATTTAATGTAACTCTAAGAAAACTTGGTATTGATGTTACTTTTGTAGACCCTGAACTTCCTATAGAAGAACTTCAGAAAGCGGTTAAACCTAATACAAAAGCAGTTTTTGGTGAAACTATTTCCAATCCTACAATAAATGTTTTGGATATTGAAAAGTTTGTTAAACTTGCTCATGATAATAATGTACCTTTTATTATCGACAATACTTTCGCAACACCTGTTTTACTAAGACCAATCGAATACGGAGCAGACATTGTTATTCACTCAACCACAAAATATATGGACGGCCATGCAATTCAGGTTGGCGGAGCGATTATTGACAGTGGTAATTTCGACTGGAAGAAGAATGGGTTTACCGAACTTTATGAGCCGGACGAATCATATCACGGACTTATCTATACCGAACATTTCGGTAAAGCAGCATATATAGCAAAAGCAAGGGCACAAATGATGAGAGATTATGGTATGTGCCAGACTGCAAACGGTGCATTCCTTCTTAACTTAGGGCTTGAAACACTGCCTTTAAGAATGGCTAAACACTGTGAAAACGCAGAAAAAGTTGCAGAATTTTTTGAAACAAGAAAAGAAATTAAGCATGTGGGCTATCCTACACTTAAAAATGATAAAAATTATGAACTTTATAAAAAATATCTGCCAAACGGTGCAAGTGGTGTAATTGCGATAATTATTGACGGCGGAAAAGAAAAAGCAGTTAAGTTTATGGATAATCTTAAATTAGCATCAAATGTTGTTCACGTTGCCGATATACGAACCTGCGTTTTACATCCTGCAAGTGAAACTCACAGACAACTCAGTGACGAACAGTTAAAAGAAGCAGGTATTGATGCAGGTCTTATAAGAGTTTCTGTAGGTCTTGAAAATATAGATGATATTATAGCCGACTTTAAGCAGGCACTTGATAATATTTAATTATGAATACGATTACAAAGGAATATACAACTTTGCCCGAAAAAAATACGGGCAGAGTTGTATATCTTGATATTTTAAAAACTATAGCCATAATAGGCGTTCTTTTAATACATATTACATCGCGAGGTTTTTCAAACTTTGAATATTTAAGTTTTGATTATCTTGTATCTTCATTTGTGAATTCAACTGTGCGTTTTAGTGTGCCGATATTTATAATGGTAAGTGGAACGCTCTTTTTAAACGAAAAAAAGGAAATCTCCGTAAAAAAGATGTATTCAAAATATATCTTGAGGATTGTACTTACTCTTATATTTTTTGCGTGTGCTTACGAGATTTTTGATATTATGGCAGGCTATTTTTCAAAAGGAGTTTTTGAAGAAGCACAAATCAGAAAAGGGATAGAAAATCTTCTTACCTTAAACACTCATTTCCATTTGTATTATCTTTATATAATAGTTATTATATATATGTTGGTACCTCTTTTGAAAGTGTTTTTAAAATCGGCAACAAGAAGAAATTTTGAGTATCTTTTAGGATTTTTATATTTATTTGCAATACTGTTACCATTTTTAAAGTCAATATTGCCATTTGATGTTATAGGAAAGGGTATGACGGGGCAGTATATGATAAATCTTACTTATGGAATGCTTTTTTATTTTCTTTTAGGACATTATTTTAATAAATATACTTTAACCAAAAAGACGCAAAATATAATAATTGTAATGGCGATTACAGCGGCAGTTGTGACATTTTTAACGACAACTTTCGAAACGAAAATTCACGGTCAGTTTACGGGAAGATATATAGAGGCGATGACTGTAAATGTAAGTCTTATGGCTGCAGGACTTTTTATATTTATAAAAAGAATTTCACATTATGTAAGGAATGATAAAATTTTTTCTTTAGTTTCCAATGCAAGTTTTACGATATACCTTGTGCATGATTTTTATAATATAATTTTAGATAAACTTGGTCTTAATCTTAACGCAGTTTCGACTCTTCTTTCAATACCATTATTACTTTTATTGGTGTCTGGCTTATCTTTTATAACTTATCTTATTTTAAGAAAAATACCTTTTTTAAATAAACTTTTGTAAAACGGAGAAAAACAATGGGGAAAACTTATGTACTTTATAATCCTCTTTCCAATAATAAAAGGGGAATGGAACTTGCAAAAACCGTAAAAGATATTATTACGGATGACGAGTTTGAGTTTTTAAATATTTTAAATATTGAAAATTTAAAATCATTTATTAATGAAACGGATGAAAATGAAAAGGTTATTATTGCAGGCGGAGATGGAACATTAAATTATTTTTTAAACTGTTATGATGAGTTTGAGAAAAATGTATATTTTTATCCCTGTGGCAACGGAAATGACTTTGCCAGGGATATCGGATATTTAAATAAACTTATTCTTCTTAATGAACATATAAATAAAATTCCGTATTGTTTCATAAACGGCGAAAAAAGGAAGTACATAAACGGAGTCGGAATAGGGATAGATGGTTATGTGTGTGCTAAAGTTAATGAAAAACGCTTTGATAAAGAAGATGCAAGTTATATAAAAGTTGCATTAAAGGGAATATTTTCTGACTATAAAAGGTCAAATGCAACCGTATGGGTAGATGATAAAAAGTACAAATTTAATGATGTGTGGTTTTTATGTGCTATGAAAGGCAGATACTGCGGCGGTGGATTTATGATGACGCCAAAACAGGATAGGATGAGCGACAAAGGAGAGATATCTCTGCTTGTAGTTCATAATGCACCTATACCTAAAATTCTTCTTGCTTTCCTGCTTGTCTTTAAAGGTAAACACACGATTCTTAAAAAAAGCGTGTCAATCTTAACAGGCAATAGTATTAAAGCAGAGTTTGATACTCCGTCATATATGCAACTTGACGGCGAATCATATACCGATATATCAAAATTAGAGATTAAAACAGATACGAAAAAGAAAGCACTAATTATATAAGAGGGTGTTTAAAAACTCATTTTTAAACACCCTCTTTTAGGGGATAGGAAAAAAGTTTCAGAATGGACGAATTTAACCAAAATCCTTGATTTTGGGTCACCCGAAGGCGTACTAAGTACGTCGAGTGAATCATAAAAGATAATTTGACTCTATTATTTTTTATAAAAATCTTTACCTTTGTCTTGTTTTATTGAAGATTGCGGATATTAGGCTGTTGCTCATTATCCAGCCGTACCTGAAGGAAATGGTACAACAAGAAAACCTGTAGGCAAAGGTAAACTACCTCCTGATATTGTGTGCAGTATCCGTGTAATCGCTGCAGGATGCGGTCTTGGAGAAATAGGTTGATCAAAAGTATTTCTTACTAAAAAATATGGTCCAAGGGTTCGTCTTGGTTTGACTTTTACTGATTGTGAACTTGAACCGGATCCGATTTTAGATACAGGCACTCTTTGTCTTCACTGTGGTGCATGCGCCAGAGGATGTATCCGCTCCTGTATGGATGTGCTTGAAAGATCAGGAAGAATTGAACAGACTTTCCATAACAAGTATTTCAAGAAGGACAGATGGAAACTGCCTCTTCATCCTGAAAACATATCACGAGGTGTTAACCCTTACAGAGAAGAATATCTTGATAAACATTACCCCGGAATTCGTGAAAATGAGTACGAAAAGAAAGTATAATAGTAAAATTAGTTTTTAAAACTTGTAATACCCCTGAGAGTGACTTTGTTCTCAGGGGTATTTTGAGCATAAATGTTATAAAAAAAGACAAAATACGAAAGTTTGTTGAAAATAAACAAACAAATTGCAAAATGTTTGTAATAATTAACAACAAAAAAACTTTCTCTTTTAATTTATAGGCAAAATGTATAATGAATTTAAAAAAAGTTTGTAAGATAATTCAATAGAAATATTTTTTTCGTTGTGGTATTATAGTATTGTAATTATTTTAATATTTGGAGGAATGTAAACATGGCTAGTTTATCACTAAGAAACGTTACAAAAAAATACACTGATGGTGTTACAGCTGTTTCTAATTTTAATCTTGAAATTGAAGATAGAGAATTTATAATTCTTGTTGGTCCATCAGGATGCGGTAAATCAACAACTCTAAGAATGATTGCAGGCTTAGAAGAAATTTCTGACGGGGAAGTATACATAGGCGACAAACTTGTTAACACTGTTGCCCCTAAAGACAGAGATATAGCGATGGTTTTCCAGAGTTATGCTCTTTATCCTCATATGACTGTTTTTGACAATATGGCATTCAGCTTAAAATTAAAGAAACTTCCAAAAGCAGAAATCAAAGCAAAAGTTGCTGAAGCAGCTAAAATTCTTGATATTGAACACTTATTACAAAGAAAACCTAAAGCATTATCAGGCGGTCAGAGACAGAGAGTTGCATTAGGTCGTGCTATCGTTCGTAACCCTAAAGTATTCCTTATGGACGAACCTCTATCAAACCTTGATGCTAAATTAAGAGTTCAGATGAGAACTGAAATTTCTAAACTTCATCAGAAACTTGATACAACATTTATCTACGTTACTCATGACCAGACTGAAGCGATGACAATGGGTACAAGAATTGTTGTTATGAAAGATGGTATTGTTCAACAGGTTGATACTCCTCAAAATCTTTATGATACACCAAACAATCTGTTTGTTGCAGGATTTATCGGAAGCCCTCAAATGAACTTTATCGATTCTAAATTAGAAAAGAAAGACGATGGCTACTATGTAGTATTCGGTTCTAACTCAGTTAAAATTCCTGAAGGTAAAGTTGTTGAAGGTCTTGATGAATATATCGGCAAAGAAATCGTTTTAGGTATCAGACCTGAAAATCTTCACGATGAAGATGCATTTATCAATATGTCACCTGACAGTTGTATTGATATGTTAGTTGAAGTTGCTGAATTTATGGGTTCTGAAAGATTCTTATATCTTGACTATGAAGGTAATAAATTTACTGCAAGAGTTAACCCAAGAAGTACAGCTCAACCTCAACAGGTTATCAAAGTTGCTCTTGATCTTAACAAAATTCACTTATTTGATAAAGAAACTGAAAAAGCAATTCTTAACTAATATGTATTATAAAAAACCAACAGTTAAACTGTTGGTTTTTTGTATATATAAATCCCCTTAGGGCAATAATTTAATTATAAAATGAATTTGCACTTAGGAGGAAATCTATGCTTCATAAAGTTGAAATCTGCGGAGTAAATACATCTTCACTTCCCGTTTTAAAAAGGGAGGAAAAGCAAAAGTTGATGTTAAGAATTAAAGAGGGAGATAAATTAGCAAGAGAAGAGTTCGTTAATGGCAATTTAAGGCTTGTTTTAAGTGTAATTCAAAGGTTTTCACAAAGAGGCGAATATATGGACGATTTGTTCCAGATAGGTTGTATAGGTCTTATAAAAGCCATTGACAATTTTGATTTAAGCCAGAATGTTCAGTTTTCTACTTATGCAGTTCCAATGATAATAGGAGAGGTAAGGCGATATTTAAGGGATAATAATTCTATAAGAGTAAGCAGAAGTCTTAAGGATATAGCATACAGAGCCCTGAATGTTAAAGAACAACTTATAAATAAAAATCAAAAGGAGCCAACAATTGATGAGATTGCAAAAGAAATGGAAATGAAAAAAGAGGAAGTTGTTTTTGCATTAGAATCAATTGTTGAGCCTATGAGTTTATTTGAGCCTGTTTATAACGATAGCGGAGATGCAGTTTTTGTAATGGATCAGGTAAAAGACGAAAAGAATTCTGACACTAACTGGATAGAAGAAATTGCACTTAATGAGGCAATGTCAAGGCTTTCGGAAAGAGAAAAGAAAGTTCTTGATTTAAGATTTTTTCAGGGAAGAACGCAGATGGAGGTCGCAGAAGAAATAGATATTTCTCAGGCACAGGTTTCTCGAATTGAAAAGAGTGCTATAGACCATATGAGAAAATATATTTGAATAAGAACCTCCCGAAAATCTTAAGCCTTTGGCTTTTAGAATTTCGTGAGGTTCTTATTGTGAATTAACACAACAAGGTTCTCCGAAAATCTTAAGCCTTTGGCTTTTAGAATTTCGTGAGGTTCTTATTGTGAATTAACACAACAAGGTTCTCCGAAAATCTTAAGCCTTTGGCTTTTAGAATTTCGTGAGGTTCTTATTACAATTATATATGTTATTTTTCTTTCCTAAGCAAAGTAACAGGTGAAATACCATAATATTCTTTATAAACTTTTGAAAAATATGCAGGATCAGGAATGCCGACAAGTTCTGCAACATCTTTTACACTGTAAATATTGCTTGAAAGCAGTGCCTCAGCACGTTCCATTCTGATTTTTTTAATGTAATCAACAGGGGACAGGCCTGTTGTTCTTTTAAAGTATCTTCTGAAAGTTGATTCGCTTAAATTATAAGAATATGCAATATCAGGGATAGATAAATTCTTATTGTAATTTTCTTCAATATACATAAGCGAACTGTAAATTTCGTCAAAAATTTCAGGACTGTGTCCAATGTTTCTCATGTCGTTGCTTATATCTGACAACATTGAATAAAACAATCCCTTTATTTTCATAGTAGGTTTATTTTCAAATAGGGAAAGAGTGTTAATCTTATCAAAAAATTCGTGATATTTTCTATTGTCAACAGGAAGTTTTATTATACTGTCACTAAGAATAAACTCATTTCCCAAAGAATCAAAAATCAAGAAATCTATAAGGTATGAGTTTATTCCGTTTTTGTAACATTTACTGTGTGGAATAAATACAGTATCATATTTTAAATTTTTAGGAATATATAAAATATCTCCTCTTTTTATTTCGATAGCCGTTCCATCTTTAAGATAGTGAGTCCCCGAAATATCAAGATAATACATAAGACCATTATCTAACCTGCTGTGTTTTAAGATGTTTTTATTATCTATATATCCCCATAAACATTTTGTTCTCTCGATTTCACAGGTGTATTCCATATCATATAATTTTTCAAAACCTATTATTTCCAATATTTTCAACTCCCTTGAAAGAAAAATCAATGTTTCAATTTGATATTAACATAGTTTTTCTTAATATACAAGAGTTTTTTTATTTTGAATTTTTTTGCTTTGACCGAATAACACAAGTATTTTAATCGGATAATTCATTCTATAGAGTTTAAATGTATGGTAGTATAAAGAAGGAAAGATTTAATTATATTTTAAATTATCTTATGGGAGATGAAGTATGAAAAGATTTATTATACTAATTCTGGTAACAACAATAATGTGTTCCTGTCTTGTTCCTCTTACAACTTTTGCTGCAGAGGACTTATCAAAAATAGATATAGGCTGGGAAAAGTATTTTGAAAACAAATCAACAAATTTAGAAAACGAGAAAAATAATCACCCGAGAATATGGCTTGACGAAACAGATTTTACCCGTATTAAAGGATATGCACAAGGTGAATGTTCATCTTTGTGGGAACTTACCAAAAAATCTGCTGATTCGTATGTTAGTAATGGACCGAAAGAGTATACAGTTGATGCTAATGACGGTGAAATGGTATGGATGAATACTCAGGGGAAAAATCTTGTTGCTTTAATTTTTGCTTATAAAATTTCCAGTGATGAAAGTTACTTAAACGCTATTTATTCATATATTGATAAAATATCTGAGTATCCATCATGGTCAAACGTGGCAGACGGAGATAACTGCCACTTAGCGGGAAATTCCAATTTTCTTGCATTTGGTTTGGCTTATGACTGGCTTTATGATGTGCTTGACGATGAAAGAAAAGAAAAAATAGTTAATAATATCAAAACAAGGATAGAAGATTATAATAAAGACGAAGATTATGGCTTTGACTCAATAAATTGCCATAATTCAATAATTATAAATACTTCTGCTTTGGTGGCACTCGGCGCAATGTACGAACAAATTCCTAAAGCAGAAGAGTATATGAAAAGAATTGCTGCCAAACTTGCAACACTTACAATGGAAGTTATGCCTGATGACGGAGCAGCGTTTGAAGCAGTAAATTATTCTTCATTTACCTGGCTAGGACTTATGCAGGCAGGTCTTGTTATGAGAGATCTTCTTAATGTTGATATTTTAAGTCACTCAACATTTGAGAATTATGCTAAGTTTTCTCTTTATTCATATCTTCCTGTAAATGGTTGGTCAACCTCAAAAAATGATATATTCGGCTGGGGGGACGGAACGGAAATTTCAAACGGAAATCTTGTCCCTGTAATGTCATTTATGGCTAAAGAAAAACAAAATCCTTATTATAATTATTTTGTTAAAAAAAGAATTGAATATGCTGAAAGTAAAAGTCAAAAAAGTTATAACTGGATTTATCCATTGATGTTTTATGATGCAAATTTAGAAACTAAAAATCCTTCTTTGAGTGAAGAATACCCTCTCGATTTTATAACAGATGATACAGGTTATGTTTTTTTAAGAGATTCATGGTCCGGAAACGAAGCAGTAGTCCATTTCCATTCAGGACCAATTATGGGTAATACAGCGAGTGAATTTCGTAAAAAATATACAGGGAACACACTTGGTACAGGCCATAACCATCCCGATATGGGCTCTCCCCTTATTTTTGCAGAGGGCGAATGGCTCTTTGATGATGATAATTATGTAACAGGTGTTACAACAAATCATAACACACTGACCATAAACGGCATTGGACAAATTGGAGAGCATGATCGTATGTCAACCGATTATCCTGATCCAAATCCAGAAGAAGAAGGGGAATATCTTACTTCATGGCAGGCAATGCTTTATGCAAAACCTGAGATCGTAAAAAATGAAAAGTTGTTAAATGGAGATCTGGTGTATGTTGTATGTGATTTAACTGATATTTATCCTGATGAACATTACTATGACAAAGATACAAAATTAAATAAAGATACAAAATTAAATAAATATTATAGGCATTTTGTATATTTAAAATCTAAAAAGGCTTTATTTGTTATAGATGATATAAAAGCAGATGAAACCTCCTCTTTTGAATTAAGATGGCATCCGACAAGCCAGACTTTCAGAGGTGAGGAAGATGGTAGTTTTCTGTACTATGGGAACTATTCAAAAATGCGTCTTGAAGCATTTGAAGAAGATGGTACCGAGATTGAAAACTCAATTATAACAAAAGTGAATGGTAAGCATGGCGAAACTAAAGAAGCGTATGTTTTGCAATTAAGAAATGAGGCAAGGGAGTGGCTTCAGGCAACTGCAATCAGTTGGGAAAATATTACACTTGGCAACCCTGTAAATTCAAGTTATACTGAAAACGACGGTATCTGCACTTTCGAGGTTGACAATGTAAATATAAAAGTTGATACAGATTCAAATGAGATTTTGGCAGAAGTTTCATCTGGCGAAATGGATGATAGTTCCCGCTACATTTACTACAACGATTTCTCGAAAGAAGAAGATTTCAATAGAGTTTCGGGCGGAGTAAAGACGGATGACGGAAAAGTTATGTTTTACAGAGGTTATGGTATTACTTTTAGAAACTCGGCTACTGTAGATGGAGTACAAATACATAACGAAGGAGAGGAAAAACCTGATATAAAAGTAGAATATACAGTTACTTTTCCGGATGACATCGATGCGTTACAGCATTACCCGAGATACCTGAGCAGTAATGAAGATTGTATTGATACAATGAATATATGTGCTTATGATATCTGGCCTGAAAAAGATAGCCCTGAAGTTTATTATAACTCAAAACAATCAGTTCCTATCACACATAGTGATTATAGATATGACAAAAGAACTCATAAAATAAAAATTTTATATAGTGCGAAAGAAGATGTAAGAACAATTTACATAGGCGATACCTGCTTAGGTACTTATAAGAATAGAGCGTTTTATAAAGATGATGATTCAACGAGTGAATATTACAGTTGGGCTAAAGACGAAAGCGGATATTTTAAATTAGGTTTAAAATATGTCGGAAGTAAATCCAGCGGTATGAATATAAAGGTAGATGATGTTAAAATATCAAAACTTAATGAAAATATGATTTCAGTTCCTGTTAAATTTGAAGAATCGGATAACATTTTACCTGTAGAACATTACAATGCTTTATGGATTCCCGAAGGAGAAAAAGTAAATCTTAATTTAAATGTAGCGGAAGGCAATTCTCTTTCGGTTAAATTGAATAATGAGATATATATTGATAGTTTTGCCAAAGGTCTTATTTATGTAACACCTGTTCTTAGCGATGGTGACAGTATAGAAATTATATCTTCCGATAAAGAAACTGAACTTAAGTCATATACAAGCCCGTACTCTTATCAGTATGAAAGAAAAGGCGGTATAAAATCAGCGGTTGTCTTAGGAAGATTTGCTGATGGTATTACAGGTTATGTGCCTTATTCTTACGGAATATATTACTCACTTATTGATAAAAATGTGACAGTTGGAAATGAAGATGTTTATAAAGTCGATATAGCAGATAAGAAAACCGCTGTTTACGGTAATTATGCGATAGATTTATATGGCCCGTATTTAAAGGTAGGCGATAAAATCTATTATAAATCGTATGTGGAATATCTTAACGAAGAAACCAATGAATCGGTTTGTTGTTTCGGAGAAGAAAAAACATTAACAATAGAATAAATTAAAAAATGAGAAAGGATGATTTTTATGAAAAAAACAGTTAAACTTATTGCACTTTTACTTGTGATTGTGATGATGTCAACCCTTCTTTTCGGATGCAGTAATAAGCCAACAAACGCAAATATTGAAATTGCATCAAAAGAAGAACTTGACCCTGCGAAAATCGGCGACTATGGTACACTTAAACTACCGATTGACAAAAATGGCACAACCATTGAAGTGCTTTGCGTTACAAGCGTAACTACTGACAATGACAGTGTTGTTGTTAACGAACTTCGAAGAAGAACGGGGCTTAATATCCAGATAATTGCTATCCCGACATCTGCGGTTAAAGAAAAAGCAAAAGTGCTTGTAGCATCCCGTGACCAGATGCCCGATATGATAACTCCGACAGGATTTACAACTGCGGAAATCAATGATTTAGGCGATCAGGGTGCTTTTGCAAATATATTAGATTATAAAGACGAACTTCCTAACTTTAAAAAGATTTATTTTGACGAAGCAAAAGAAAGAAATATTGAAAACGACCTTAAAAACTTTATGGACTCTAAAGGCAGAGTATTCTCATTCCCGATTTATGATACAAACCGTGATGTAAATCATGGAATGTTATACAGAAAAGACATTTTTGATAAACATAATATTAAAATGTGGAATGATAAGGAAAGTTTTCTTAACACATTGAGAGAACTTAAAAAAGCATATCCTTCATCTACACCTTTTGCATCTAAAACAGGTATAAATATCATAAGAGATTTAGGTTACAGTTTTGGGATTAATGGTCTTAATCCTTACTATAACGAAGATGAAGGAGTATGGAAATATTCCTGTGTTGACGAAAAATTTAAAGAAGTTCTGGATATGTTAAAAACTATGTATTCTGAAGGCCTTATAGATCCTGAATTCTTAACAGCAACTCAGGCAGCGTGGACTTCTAAAATGACACAAGCCGACAAAGCGTTTGTAACATGGGACTGGATAGGAAGACTGGATCAGTTCTGCGAACAAACAAAAGGAATTGTTCCGGGATTTGATTTAAGATATGCTTATCCGATAGGTGGAAAAGTTATTACTCTTGCAAAAACTTCAACAGGACCGTCAATTAAAAAAGGTAAAAATGAACTTTTAGCCTTAAAACTTTGCGATTATCTTATCTCTGAATCAGGTGCGCAACTTGTATCTATGGGTATAGAAGGCGTTACATATAACCTAAGAGAAGACGGAAAAGCAGAATATATAGGATTTGAAGGTCAAAAAGGTATTGATGTTAATACTTTGGAATCAGAATACGGGCTTTATATTTCAGGAATATATAAAAGATTTGACAGAAGAAGTTCATATTTTGACTTTACTGAGAGAGAACAGGAAGCACAGGATATGATGAATAAAAAGCCTGGTGGAGGATATATGCCTTCTGACCCTGTACTTTCATTCACACCTTCTGAAATTGATGAATATTCAAAATATACATCAGGAATTGCAAAGGCCGCAGAAGAATTTGCAACAAAATATATCTTAAGTGATACTTACGGCGAAAAAGAATGGAACGAATGGCTAAATAAAGCGAAATCTTTAGGTGCAGATATTGTTATTGAACAATATAACAAAGCACAGGAAAGATACAATAAACTGTAAAATGAATGTTAATATTGTAGGGAACTCATTTATGCGTTCCGCTAATGAACATTGAAAATTCCTGTACAAAAGAAACTCGTCTGACCGAATAATACAACTACATAAATGGAATAATCAATTCCTTTGAAAAATTCAAAATGTTATAATTTATATGATAATGGTTAAATGGGTTTATGACAATTTGTTGCATGTAATACATACAACAATCCGTATTAACAAACTAAAATTAAATTGTAGGGGACATTCATGAATGTCCCGAATTGTCGGGCGATTCGTGAATCGCCCCTACAATATCAATAAAACTGACGCAGTCAATACCACTCGCCAATGGCGAATAAAACTGCCCATAAGGGCAATACCACTCGCCAATGGCGAATAACACTGTCCACAAGGGCAATACCACTCGCCGCAAGGCGAATAAAAAAAGGAGGTTTGCGTATGAAAAAAAGAGTTATTTCTTTAAGTCTTGCACTTTTAATGCTTATTGCAGCCTTACCTGTTTCGGCAGCCCTGCCTCCCAATTATAAGGACGTAATTGACGTTCCGTGGCAGGTTTACTTTAAGGATAAAGCAACAAACTTTGAAAAGTATGAGAATGTTCATCCGAGAATATGGCTTGATAATGACGATTTTGAAAGAATAAGAGGCTACGCCGAAGGCGATATGAAAAAAGCATGGGAACTTGTTAAAAAGAGTGCTGATGCTCTCGTATCAGGCGGACCGATTAAATTCTATGTAAGCGGAGAGAATGTATGGATGAATACACAGGGGAGAGATCTTGTTAATCTTATCTTCGCATATAAAATTTCAAATGATAAAAAATATTTTGAGGCTATTGTAAAATTTGCTGAAGAAATTTGCTCGTATCCTTCATGGTCAAACGAAGAAGATGGGGATAATTGCCACTTGGCAGGAAATTCAAGTTTCCTTGCATTAGGTCTTTTTTATGACTGGTGTTATGACGAAATTTCTCCTGAACTTAAAAAGTTAATAGTTGATAATATAGCAAGAAGAGTAGAAGATTTTAATTATGATGCATCTTATGGATTTGATACAATAAACTGCCATAATATGTTAGTTATAAATACATCTGCTTTAGTAGGCTTATCTGCAATGTATGAAGAAATTCCTAAAGCTAAAGACTACATAAAAAGAATTGCCGCAAAACTTGCTACACTTACAATGGAAGTTATGCCTGATGACGGTGCGGCATTTGAAGCAGTTAATTATTCTTCTCTTTCGTGGACGGGTATAATGCAGGCAGGTCTTGTTATGAGAGATCTTCTTAATGTTGATATTTTAAGCCATCCGACATTTGACAATTACGCTAAATTTTCAGTTTATTCATATCTTCCCATAAATGGCTGGGAGTCGGGTTATGATATATTTGGATGGGGTGACGGAACTGAAACTTCAAATGGTCAGCTTCTTCCTGTAATGTCACTTATGGCAAGAGAAAGGCAGAATCCCATATATAAATACTTTGTTGAAAAAAGACTTGATTATGCTCATAAAAGAGGAGATTTGGGCTCGGTCTATTTGTATCCTTTAATGTTTTATGATGAGAATTTAGAATCAAAATCTCCTGACGAATTTAAAGATAATGAAAACGGAAAACTCTATTATCCTCTGGACTTTAAAACATCGGATACAGGATATGTATTCTTAAAAGATTCATGGGACGGTAATGAAGCCTCTATTCACTTCCACTGTGGGCCAATCCTTGGAGATACTGCTGCAGATTTCAGGAAAGTCTGGAAGGGGAATACTTTGGGAACAGGGCATAATCATCCCGATATGGGAGCATTCCTGCTCTTTGCAGAAGGCGAATGGATATTTGATGATGACGGATATATAACAGGTACTACAACTAACCATAATACTCTTACAGTTAACGGTATTGGTCAGATATCCGAAGGCCAAAGTGTTATAAGGCGTCAGAATACCGACTATGGTTTTACATCATGGCAGGCAATGACTTTTGCAAAACCTGAAATTGTAGAATTTAAAACTTACGGTGATATGACTTATGTTGCCTGTGATATAACTGATGTATATCCCGATTATCATTACGGCAGTATAAATGTAAATATGGATTCATATATAAGGCACTATATTTACTTAAAACCTGAAAAAACTGTTCTTATTGTTGACGACGTTAAAACATATTTTGATTCAGATTTGGAATTAAGATGGCATCCTACAGTTCAGGCCGCATCGCTGCAAACTGACGGAAGTTATATCTATCAGGGCAAAAACGCTGTTATGAGGCTTGAAACATTTAAAGATGACGGTGTTGAAATTATAAACGGGATGACCTCAAAAGTTGCCAATAAACAAGGTGGAATAAAAGATGCTTTTGTTTTAAGAGCGAAAAAGCACGGTAAAAAATGGGTTCAGCCTACAGCAATTACATGGGACAATAAAAATAACGGAATGCCACTTAACACATCCTGTAAAAAAGAAGACGGATTTGTTACCTTTACTGTTGACGATTCAGTTATAAAACTTGATTTAAAAAATAATGCAATTGCAAGAAATAAGACAGGATCTGAGATAAATTTAAAAGTTGATGATAATCTTATCTTTTTAGAAAATGAAATTGTTTCCCAGAACGGAACTTCTTACATAAGTGAAAACGAACTTATCTCTTTATTAAATCTTGAGAAAAAAGATGATGTCATCTCAGGAAACGGTAAGGAAGTTACAGTTTCCTTACTTAACAACAAACCTGTTGTAAAGGAAGATAAAACTTATATTCCTGTTCGTGAACTTTGTGAAAAGTTAAAAATTGCATTGTGGTGGGACGAAGATTCGGAAAGCATCAATATTGATACTAAATCCGATACGTCAAATGCCGACTTGTTTAACCTTGCAATTTGCGGGCAGACTGCACTTCCTGATGAAAATGGCAACTACTCTATAGAACTTTTTGCGGACGAGGTTATAATTGATGCAACCCCTGTTTCAAATGGTGCAACGTCAGAGGTAGTATATACCGAAACAGGCTTTGGAGAAAACAAGGTTAAGGTAACATCTTTAGATAAAACTACAGTTAATGAGTTTACTGTTATTGTAAATCCTGTTAAAACTCTTGGTAAATATCCTGTTTATAACATAGCTTCAGCTGCTGCTTACAGTGAAATTATTGCCATGATTGACGGTAATGACGAAACTGCATGGGCAGTAAGCGGTGCAGGGGTAGAAGCAGTATTTGACTTAGGCTCGGTTGTAGATTTAAATTCTGTTTCAATATCACTTCTTCATGGTGCAATGCGTCAGCAGATATTTGAAATCTATGTGTCCGAAGACGGCGAAAACTATGTAGAAACATTTAAAGGAAAAGCATCAGGGACTACAATGGATTTTGAAAAATATAATGTAGGCAAAAAAGCAAGATATGTAAAAATTATATTTGGTGGTCATACAAACGGTGGCGGCTGGAATAACACCAAAGAAATTAAATTTGAATAAGTTAAAAAAATTTAAAAATAAAAAATGGAGGGAAAATAATGAAAAGAATTTTTTCAATACTTCTAACATTAACAATTTTAGCAGGACTAACCGCAATTCCTGCATTTGCAAGTACTGATGCGGGAACAGTATATTTTTATAACGATTTTTCATCTACAGATTCAACTGACAAGTTGGAAAATATAGGCACAGTTGTCGGAGAAACAGACACCCAAAATGGAGTATTTAAACTCTCAAATGGTACTGTTAAAGCCAACAATACTGAATATACTGGAAAAAATGCTTATGTTTCTATTCCCTACGAAGAGGGAGAAAAACCTAACCTATGTGTAGAGTATAAATTAACACCTTATGATTTAAAAGGAAACAATTCTGCGTCAACCAATAGGTTTATATATACCAATACCCACAGTATAGATACAGTATTTATAGGCGGCTTAGCTATTGATGCTGATTCAACGTCTGATAATACTGCTACTAATGATATTGCACTTGTTAGTGCTAATACAAATAATGCAAGTCATACTATTAAGATTTTATACAGTGCTACACAAAATATAAGAACTATTTATGTTGATGGAAAATGTCTTGGAACTTTTGACAACAAAGCAACAGATAAAGCATGGTCCGAAGACACAAGTGGTGCATTCCACTTTGCACTGGTAAAAAACAAACAAGCTTCAGGTTGTAATCCAACTGAGGTTGATTATATTAAAATTTCCAAATTAACAGATAAAATGATTAATGTATCTCTTCAGGTTGAAGATGGTGTGTCCCTACCAACAGGTACAAAAAATAGCTTATGGATTCCTGAAGGAGAAAAAGTAAATCTTAATCTATATGTAGCAGATGGAAAAACCCTATCAGTTAAATTAAATGATGAAACCTATATTGATAGTTTTACAAGTGATTATTCTTATACAACACCTTCTTTAAACGAAAATGATACTATAACTATCTTTACAAATGATGTTGAAACAGACTTTGCAGCATATACAAAACCTTATGTATTCCAGTACACAAGGGATGATGGATACAAGGCAGTGGTTATCTTAGGAAGAATGGTTGAGGTTGCAGGGTACACATCAGATTCTTACGGAATATTCTATTCTATGGTTAACCCTGATGTTACACCTACAGCTGAGGGTGTTCATGCAGCACGTCTTAGAGCCAATGATGAAAGAGTTGTAGATGGAAACTTTGCTATAGAATTATATCATCCTGATCTAAAAACAGGAGATAAGATTTATTATAAATCTTATGCATACTACCAAAATGTCAATGATGAAACCGATAAACCTCAGGCGTTCGGCGAAGTTAACACTATTGTTATAGAGTAAGGGAGGAAAGAAACATGAAAAAATATATTAAACCTCAGTTAAATATTGAAAATACTGTATTGTTTTCTGAAAATATAGCAAATGCAGGAATGACATCATGGCTTAACGAACACGGACTTTCTTCTGCTGTTCCCTTTGAAATAACTACTTATGTATCTGCATCTTAATAAATAGTTTGAAATTTCAGTAAGGCGATGCAAATGCATCGCCTTGTTAAAAGAAGAGAAAGGATAAACAATGAGAAAATTAAGTTTAATTCTTATTCTAAGTTTAATATTATCATCAATGTATATACCTGTTACTAAGGCAGTAAATATCGATGATTATATATACTATAACGAATTTAGTTCTGCACTGTCCTCTGAGGATAAAATAGCTCTTAAACCTGTTTTAAATTCTGAACAGGATTCGGTAATAGTATCACCTTCTGACAATGCACTTTTATTCAGAGGCAACGGTACATCCACCTGGACCTCTTCAACATCTCATGTGCGAATATGGCTTGGGGAAATTGCGAACAAACCAAAACTTGTATATGAAATTAAGTTCAGAGGTGAAAACTTTGCAGGAACATCTGAAAATATATATTACAGGACAAAAAATTCAGAAACTTCTTTGTTTTTTATGAATGCTAAAAAAGAAATTTATGATAAATCGGGCGGAACTTTAATAACAACCTTAAGTGATGTTACAACATGGCATACAGTAAAAATAATATTTGATAATGATAAAGATACCGACGGTAAATACTACCGTACAATTTTAATTGACGGTGTTAAATATCCTAATTCAAAAGTTGAAGGGAACGCTTACGCCGAAACAGGAAAATTTAATATTTCTCCTTCTGCAAGCCTTCAGACACATGCAAAAGACGGGGACAGAAAAATTTATTACGATTATATAAAAATATATGAATATTCCGACGAATTTAGCGCAAATTTAAAAGCAAATGATACTTTAGATAAAGTTGATGCTTCCTTTTCATTTGATGTTAAAGGTGATTCACTTAAAAAAGAAAACATAACTTTAATATCAGAAGATTTATCTCATACAGTTACTGTAACAGGATTAACTAAAGTGTCAAGTACTGAATATATATTTACACTTAGTGATAAACTTAAATTTGATACTTTATATAATATTGAAATATCAGGTGTTAAATCTATTATGGAAAAAGATTTGACAGGTTCTTTAAGTTTAAAAACAAGAGAGGCTAAAACAGGTGTAGAGGATATTTTATTATCTGGGAGCGATAATATTACATCAGGAAATAAAACAATAGATATTAAATATTCCAATGAAACAAACGCTGATTTTAACGGTAAACTTGTTTACGCACAGTATAAAGCAGACGGTAGTGTTATTTCCGTTACCGATACTGATAATATTACCCTTTTAAAAGAAAAGAACGGGGAAACATTATCGGTTGGCGTAGCAGTTGACGCAAATTGCGATAAAATGCTTATTTATATTTTAAACAGTGACGGAACTGACTTTTTGGGAACATATATACTTTCTAAAACAGATGATAAAGTATTTAATGAACTTATTACCCCTGAAAGTTCCATAACCCATCAGTCAGAATATTCAATTAACGATGACACAGGTGAACTTACACTTTCAGTAAGTGCAGATTATGACACAACTGTTACTGCTACAGTAAAAAAAGGAAATGATATTGTTTATCATAACAGGATAAATACTGCTGATAAAAAGGCAGAATTTAAACTTTCAGCGCTTGAAAACGGCACAACCTACACTTATGAATACAAAACAAACGGAAGTACAGAAAAAGGAAGCGGAGAAATAGTTTATTATGATCCTGGCTATATGAAGGATCGATTTGATATATTTAACGTGACAGAAGAAACATTGGTAGTTGACGGATTTTTAACAGAATTTGAAAATCAGCTTGGTATTGACCTTGATACATACAAAGGATATTCAAATGAATCAGGGGATAAAGAGGTAGTTTTAAAATCAGTTATTGCACAAAGAAAGTTAATTGAGCCTGACAAAAAATATGCCGATATTACTGAAGTTAATAATGCACTTAAAATATCTTATGACCTGATTTCTTTAAAGAATGGCGAAAAATCAATTGAAGATTTAGAAGACTATCTTGATAATGATACTTTTATCTATTATAAAGACAGTATGACAAACGGAATTAAAGGATTTATAAAATCAGAATTAAAAGGAAAAGAAGTTCTTACAGTTCCTGATTTAAATACTTTGTTTAAAGACACAATGATTTTTAAAGCAATAGAAAAAGGCGAAAATTATAAAATTACATCAGGGATAATTGCAAAATATCATACTTATATAGGGCTTGATTTAACAACTTATCAAACACTTTTAAATCCTTATGCTGTTGATACGGCTGTTCACGGGAAATTATATGAAAACTATACACTTTTAAAAAGTGCTTTTGATACCGCAGTTTCAAACCAGCAGACTTTGGAACTTACACCAATTTTACCACCACCTCCTGTGAATATAGGCGGAGGCGGGGGAGGTTCTCCTGTAGGATTTTCTAAACCTTCAGAAAATGAAGAACAAAAAACACCGCAGTACGATGAAAAACCTAAAACATATTTTAATGATATTGAAGGTTTTGACTGGGCAAAAGATGCGATTACAAAATTAGCAGAACTTGGAGTTGTAAATGGTAAAGCGGACGGTGTTTATGCACCTTCTGATACAGTTACAAGAGCAGAGCTTGTTAAAATGGTAATTTCAGCATTTTCTATTCCAAACGGTAAAGAAACAAAAGAATTTACCGATGTTAATACTGATGACTGGTATTACACTTTTGTTAATTCGGCTTATGATAGCGGAATATTAAAAGGAATTGATGATAACACATTCTCACCTGACGGTTTTGTTACAAGAGAAATGGCAGCAACAGTTCTTTTCAGAGTTTGCAATTTTAAAAATATTTCGCTTGATGCTAATTTAAAAACATTTAATGACAGTGAAAACATTTCTGAATACGCTAAAGTTGCAGTTGAAACTCTTGCGGGAAATTCTTATATAAACGGATACGAAGACTTGACATTCAAGCCTCAGGGAAATGTAACAAGAGCAGAAATTGCGGTTTTAATTAACAATTTACTTAAATAGAAAGGGGATATCTTATGAAAAAAATTATTAGTTTATTGCTTGTACTTAGTGTTTTATTATCTTTATCCCCTGCAGTATTTTCAGAAACGGTGGATACAAATAATGAAAGTATAGGGCTTTTAAATGCGCTTGGAATTTCCAAAGAGCAAAATCCCGAACTTAAAATCACAAGAGCAGACTTTTCAAGTATGCTTACAAAGGTTATAGGCTTTGAAGCAGATGTTACACCTGTATTTTCAGATGTTTCTGATACTTATTATGCATCTAAAGCCATCTATACTCTTTATAATATGAAACTTATAAACGGTAAAGGGCAGGGGAGATTTTTTCCTGAAGATGAGATTTTAATTGAAGAAGCAATTACCGTTATGTTAAGATTTTTAGGATATGACGAATTGGCTTATTATCAGGGCGGATATCCTACAGGTTATACTTTTGTTGCAAGTGATATTAATCTTACAAAGGGTATATCTTATAAAATCGGAGAAGTTCTAACACTTAAAAAGTGTGCAAAACTTTTTGAGAATTTACTTGATATAAGTATATTTTCAATTGTAATGGTTTCAGATGACGGTACAGTTTACAGGCAGGCATCAGATGATAAGACAGTAGCAAAAGTTTATCTGAAAATGGATATAGTATCAGATATTGTTACTGCAAACAGGCATACATCTTTATATACACCGCTTGATTCAACTGAAAACAGTATTGTTTTAGGAAACACAAAATATAAATCAAATAATTTTAACTCTGATTCTTATCTTGGATATTCGGTTAAGGCATATATTGATGACTATACGAATGAAGTTATCTATTTGAAAAAAACCGAAAAGAACAAAGTTGTTACCTTTGATGCAAAGGATATTTTTGATATATCAAATAACCGTATTTATTATAATGACGGAAATGACTACGAAGAATATCCTTCTGAAGCGTCAATAATTTACAATAAAAAGGCAATAACCAATTATAAAGATTCATATCTGGATATTAAAAAAGGCTCGGTAGAACTTATTGATAATAATAACGATGGCGATTTTGATGTTGTTAATATTATAAGTTATAAAAATTATGTTGTTGACTCAGTAAGCGGAGATGCAACTGTTGTAAGACTTAAGGACAATCAGGGCGTTATTGGCCTTGAGAACAAATATAAAACATATAAAATATTTGATGAAGACGGTGTGGAAAATCCTGTTGAAATGTTAAGCAGTAACTATGTTTTAACGGTTATAGAAAATGCTGATAACGGGTATATAGAAATTACATATCTTGAAGAATATATAAACGGAACTGTTACGGGAATATTAACGGACGATACATCAATTATGTATATAGATAATGAACCTTATGAAATGAGTGATTATTTTATTAAAAATCAGCCCGAAAATATAAAGACAGGACTTTCGGGAATGTTCTTTTTAGATATATTTGGCGAAATTGTAAGTTATATGCCAATGGGAGATACAAATCGCGGTTTTGCATTCCTTTTAAATATTGCCGAAAAGGAAAGAGAGTCAGAAGAAATTTCAGTTAAACTCTTTACTCAGAATAACGAAACAAGGCTTTTGGAAAGCGGAAAATATATTACATTAGATGGAAAAAGAATGACTGCTATAGATGCACTTCCTATTATCAAACCATCTTCAACTTTTACACCTGAACTCATATATTATGAATTAAATTCAAAAGGTATGATAACTGCGATTGATACAGTTAAGGATAATGAAAAAGATGAAACTCAGTTAAAATTACTTCATGACAGTGAAACAACAGAGGAAATTTTCCGCTCGGCAAGTATGACTTTTGATATTGACGGATGTAAAAACTCGGTATATGTGGGAGATTCATGTGTTGTGTTTACTACTCCTGAAGTTTTAAGTACAAATGGTGATGACTATAGTGCAATCCCATGCGCAGATTTACCAAATAATACTACACTTCCTTATAAAGCATACGCAAGAAACGAAGATGGCGTTGAAGCAGATGCTATTGTTCTTGGAGAACTTAAAAACATTACTTTTGATGCTTATTCTTATGTATGCGTAATAGAAAAAATAACCGAAACAGTTAATGAAGAAGGGGACAGAATGCATAAGGTTGTTTACTGGTATAGAGGCAAGTCTTATGAAAAATATACTGTAGATGATAAACTTTTTGCTTCAGTTAACCCGGGCGATGTATTATATATTGCTACAGATCTTGAAGACAAGATAAGTAATTTTCATCATTTGTTCGATTTAAAACAACAAAAAGTTAACAAAGACGACCTTGATGTATATAAGGACAGAGAAAGAAAAGACTCCCATAGATTTGTCTTTGGGTACGGATATGATGTCATAAATTCCAATTTATTCAAAATGTCTTTGGTTACACCATCACCGGATGTAGATGAAAAAACCGAAATTGAATTTCACAGATTTGGAAATTACATGTATAATGTAATTGAAATGCCGGGCGGAAATGTAAAAGTAAGTGTCGGTACAATTAATGATATAAAAGATTATGAAAGTTTTGGTTCAAATTACAGTAAGATATTTGTTCATCAGACGTATATGACTGATTACGATATTGTAGTATACAACAGACAATAAAAGGGGAAGATTCCAGAGATATGCTAAACGAAATTATAAAAATTGTAAATGAAATAACCGGTTTCTCATTTGAGAAACCGGTTAAAGTGCTTGATATAAAAAATATTTATGTTAAAGATGCTGAAAATGAAATCTTGATTGGCGGTTTGGAGAAAGCTGATTATGCAAGGGCTTTAACTCTATATGCCAGGGAATATAAAAAAGGAAATAAGTGCTTTGAAATAACTGAAAACAGGCATTTTAAAAAACTTGGTGCGTATTTTGATGTATCTCGTGGAGGAGTGCTAAAGGTATCAACCATAAAAAAATATGCAAAAGAAATGCTATGTATGGGATTTAATCGACTGTATCTTTATATGGAAGACGTTTTTGAACTTGACGGTTATCCTCATTTTGGATATTTAAGAGGAAGATATTCCAAACAAGAACTTAAAGAAATTTCAGCGTTTGGTGACAAAATCGGTGTTGAAATGATTCCCTGCGTTCAGACTTTGGGACATATGGGACAGTATCTTCAATGGAATGAATCTGCACCGGTCAAAGATACTTCACAAGTACTCTTATGTGGCAGTGAAGACACTTACAAGTTTATAGAAGCAATTATTTCCACAATGAGAGAATGTTTTCCGACTTCAAATATTCAAATCGGATGTGACGAGGCGTTTGGACTTGGAACAGGGAAGTTCCTTTCTGAAAACGGTTATAAAAAACCAATAGATATACTTATTCCTCATATTCATAAAGTATATGATATATGTAAAAAATACAATTTTACACCATCAATGTTTGTTGATACTTTTATAAGAAATTTAAATGATGAGAAAAGATATTATATACATAATCTTGAAATTCCTGAAGGATTAGTTGATAATTTGCCCGATATTAAGACTGTTTACTGGGATTATTATCATTTTAAAGAAGAAGATTATGATATGATGATAGATTATCATAAAAAATTTAAAGAAATCCCTGAATTTGCAGGAGGGATCTGGACTTGGGCAGGAAATATATTAAACGTTAAACATACCTTTGACACAATGATTCCCGCAATGAAGAGTTCAATTAAAAATGGTATTTCAGAAGTTTATGCCACTATGTATGGCGATGACGGAACTGAGTGTAACTATGATATGGGTATGCCTCTTTTAAATATTTTTTCTGAATATTGTTTTAAAGGGCTTGACGCGTCTTTTGATACCATAAACGATATGACAAAGTTCTTATATGATGTTGATTGCAGTGACTATATAAATGTATCAGGATTTTATTATCCGTTTGTTAACAATTTGCTTTTTCGTCAATTATCCAAACCAAATTGTTTTGGGCAGAAAATATTTTCCACAGATATTTTTTATAATCTTACAGGTACGACTGATTTTTCAGAGTTTCTTCCTTATCATATTGAGGCGTATAATGCCGTTTGTGGTTTGGGTAAAGGAACTAAATGGGAAGAATATTATAAATATATGGAAGTTATACTTGATATTACAATACATAAGATGGATATTTTATCAAAGTTATCAGCGGCATATAAGAATAATGATAAAGAATATCTAAAAAAAGCGGCAGAAGAATATATTCCTTATGTTTTAGAAAAATATAAAGAACTTTACCTACTGCATGAAAAACAATGGATGGCAACATATAAGTCATTTGGTTGGGAAGAGCATACTTCAAGATATGCTCACTGGATTTTCCGTTTAGAATATGCTATAAAAGTAATTACAGGATATTTAAAGGGTGAAATTGAAAAAATCGAAGAACTTGAATTTGAACTGATTGAAGACACATACGGTGGACTTTCTTTCAGTGGATTTAACAGATTTAAAGTAAACCGTACAATTAAGATTTAAACAATCTTCTCATTGAGGAGGAATCAACTATAAGCAACCCAAAATTTAAGGAGATTAATAAATGGGAATAGATCATAAAAAAATAGACTAAGAAAGCATTCCTTCTCGGTGCGATATGTATGTTTTCTTATCTTGCCTGTTATTATGCAAGAAATATTTTAAGTGCCGTTTCTCCGAAAATGGTGGAAAGTTCACAGTTTACATTGGAATTTATTGGGCTTATGTCCACAATAAATATGCTTACTTACGCATCGGGGCAACTTTTAAACGGTGCTTTGGGAGATTTTATAAAAGCAAAATATATGGTAAGCGGAGGACTTATTTTATCTGCTGTTTGTAACTTTATAATTCCGTTTTCATCATATAATATGATTTTATTTTCATATAGTTTAAGCGGTTTTTTCTTGCAATGATTTTTGCACCCATAACTAAAGTCGTAGCTGAAAACACGCTTCCTCATTATGCTTCGCGTTGCTGTCTGGGATTTACCTTTGCATCATTTTTGGGAAACCCTCTGGCAGGTCTTGCTGCGATATTCTTTAACTGGAATGTTATATTTGTCGTATCAGGGGTTATTCTCGTCTTAATGGGTATAATGTGTTTTATCTTTTTTTCTCTTTGTGAAAAAAAGGGATATAACTCATGATTTTCATATACATACATCACTTTCTTTTTGCGCAAAAGAAAGTGCGACTATAGATGCGTATGTTAAAATAGCCAAAAACATTGGGCTTAAGAAAATCGGCATTTCCAATCATTTTTGGGACAGCAAAATTCCAAAAATTGATACTTATTATAAAACAAAGTATGACGTAGGTTTTTATGATAATCAGGACTTTAACCATATTTTAGGCGATAAGACTGAAATTTCAAAATATAAAGACTGTGGCGTTGAAATTTTATTTGGTGCAGAAGCGGAATATGACCCTATAAGGCACGGAGTCGGAATAACCGAAGAGGTTCAGAACAACTTGATTTTTTAGTTGTACCCAATTCTCATACTCATATTACAATGCCGATTTCTTTATATGAGCCTTACAAAAAACATCTTCAGTTTATGATTGATGCGTATAATGATATTTTAGACTGCTCTGTAAGCAAATATGTAACTGCAATGGCACATCCTTTTTCTGCGGTTGCCTGCCCTTATCCTAACAGTATTTTATATGATTTGATGAGCGATGATGAATTTAAAAGAGTTTTTTATAAAACTGCCAATAAAGGCATAGCAGTTGAAATCAATACTGGTGTATTCAGAAAACTTTCACATTCTGAAATAGAGATGAATCCAAGAATAAGAATGTATAAATTGGCAAAAGAAAGCGGTTGCAAATTCTTGTTTGGCAGTGACGCACATTCTAATGATGTACATGAAAACTATATTTCAATACTTCAAAAAATAACCGAAATAGTTGGTATAAAAGAAGAAGATATATTAAAAATAAGCGGCTTTTAATAAAGCCGCTTATTTTTTTATGATTAGATATTAACCGTTATAAGCATCTTCGTCACAAACAACAGTAACATCGTTGTGGCAGTGTAGAATACTTGCAGGGCAAGAAGTAGAAATCCTTCCTTCTTTTAAAATCTTGGTAACTGGTGCTTTTGCTTTTCCTGATATAACCATAACAATTTTTCTTGCTTTTAAAATTGTAGCCATACCCATTGTTAAAGCATTTTTTGGAACATCATCAATTGATTCAAAAAATCTCTTGTTTGCTTCAATTGTAGACTCAGTTAAACCAGTTTTGTGAGTACCTGAATATAACCATTCTTCAGGTTCGTTAAAACCGATGTGACCATTATTTCCAATACCTAAAACCTGAACGTCAATTCCGCCGTTTGCTTCGATTTTAGCATCATATCTTTTACATTCTTCTTCGTAGTCTTCAGCTTCGCCGTTTGGAATATCAGTGTTCTTTAAGTCAATATCAATTTTAGAAAATAGATTTTCGTTCATAAAGTAGTAATAACTCTGGTCATTATCTTTTGAAATTTTATAATATTCGTCAAGATTGAAACTTTTACATTCCTTAAAACTTACTTCACCATTTTTATAAGCTTCAGCCATACAGTTATACATTCCGATAGGAGAAGATCCTGTTGCAAGACCTAAAGTTGCTTTAGGATTATTTTTTACAACATCGATCATAATTTCGGCAGCTTTCTTTGACATTTCGTCATAATTTTTACATACGATAAATTTCATATTTATGCTCCTTTTTTTATTAGTATTTTCTTCATATAAAATTTTATACTTTTTTTAGTGTAAAGTCAATATATAATAATCAAAATGTTTACATAAATTTTACTTTTATTTTTGTTTAATATGTAGTATAATATAAGAAAATGTGTTTTTTGGGTGATTATGTGTTCGGGTATGTGAATATATATAAAGACGAACTTAAAGTTAAAGATTACAATATATATCGTTCGTATTATTGCGGTTTGTGTAAAAAACTGGGCGAAGAATTTTCTATAAGAGCAAGACTTAGCTTAAATTATGACTTTGCTTTTTTAGCACTCGTTCTTTCCTCGCTATCAGATGGCAAAGAAGAAATTAAATATGAAAACTGTTTTATTCATCCCTTGACAAAACGGCCTGTTCTTAAAAGTGACGATTATCTTACTTACAGTGCTTATATGAGTATTATAGTTACATATTTTAAATTAAAAGATGATGTATCTGATAATAAAAATATAAAAAGTTTTTTTGCTTATCTTTTCTTTAAGGGATATTTTAAAAAAGCAAAAAAGAAATATCCGAAAAAATGTGAGATAATTAAAACAATCTTAGAGGAGTTAAACATAAAGGAAAAAGAAAACTGTGCTGATATTGATGAGGTGTCCGATTGTTTTGGCAGGCTTTTATCCGAAGTGTTTTTAAAGGACGGAGAAGATAGGGCTTTAAAAGAATTTTCCTATCAACTTGGAAGATTTATTTATATTATTGATGCCCTGGATGATATAGAAAAAGATATAAAAAGCAAAAACTATAATCCGTTTATAAAAAAATATTCATATAATAACGAAGATGCTAAAGAGTTTAAAAAACGAGTATGTTCAGAATATGACCTTATTGTTACATTGACTTTGGAAAGTATTGCCTCAGCATTTGAACTTATAGATTTTAAAAAGAACAAAACTATACTGCAAAATATAGTGTATCTTGGCTTAAGAAAAGCAAAGGATAAAGTGAAAGGAGAATAAATATGGATCCATATAAAGTTTTGGGAGTACCATCTAATGCAGATTGGGAAACTATAGATAAAGCGCATAAAGAACTGGTTAAAAAATACCATCCGGACAGGTATGTTAATAATCCTCTGTCGGACTTGGCAGAAGAAAAATTAAAGGAAATAAATGAAGCGTATGAAATATTAAAAAAAGGTCATAAGACTAATACAAATACTTATAGCGGGAACTACTCTAATACATCAGGAGGAACAGGTGAATTTTCAAATATCCGTAATATGATAAATATGGGTAGAGTTGCAGAAGCGGAAACTACTTTAGACGGTATGTCAAATAAGACTGCCGAATGGTTTTTCCTAAAAGGGTTATGTGCAATAAAAAGAGGCTGGCAGGACAGGGCTTATACCTATATCCAGACTGCTGTTTCAATGGACCCTAACAATCAGGAATACCGTTTTTATTACAATCAGTTTATGACCCGTGCAAACACTTACAGAACTTATGGGAATAACAATGGTTATTCTAACGATAATTCACTTGACTGCTGTCTTAACCTGTGGTGTTTAGATAGCTTATGCGAATGTATGGGAGGGGACCTTATAAATTGTTGTTAGCATTTGGTTCAGTTTGTACAGCCCTTTCCGTAATATGTTTATTTTTGTCAGGAGTTATAAGTATTAATACTTTTGCTTTTTTGACATTGACATCTTGTTTTGTTGGTGTAATGCATATAGAGGGTAAAACAAAGTATTCACTTTTAACATTTTTTGCAGTATCATTTCTTTCGTTTTTACTGCCTGTTGACAGGATAAGCCTTTTATATTACTTTGGATTTTTCGGATACTATCCGATTTTAAAAGGATATATCGAAAAAATAAGAAAACTAAGTATTGAGCTTATTATAAAAACAGTTCTTTTTCTTTTGGTTTCATTTTTGGGTATTTATACAGTATCCTTTATTATGGGTGTAACTTTAAGCGAAAGATTGTCATGGCAGATACTGTCAATTATTGCTGCTTTGATACTTCATATATACGATTATGCGTTAAGCATTTTCTTTTCCTTTTACGAAAGAAGAATAAAAAATAAATTAAGAAGGTAAATAATATGCCCTTAACAATTATATCAGGTGCTAAAAAAACGGGTAAAACCGAATTTGTATTTAATGAACTTAAAAAAAATAAAAATAGTATTTTAATCGTTCCTGAGCAAACTTTGTTTCTTTATGAGAAAAATGTACTGGAGAAACTTGGCGAGGAGCGTTCTTTTAATATAAAAATATTAAGTTTCAAAAAACTTGCACTTAGTCTTTTAAAAGAAGATGAAAATTTCAATCGTGTTAAACTTCTTGATAAGGATACAAAAAGCCTTCTTATAGAGAAAATCCTTTTAAATAACAGAGATTCTCTTTTGTCGTTTAAGAATGCCCTGAGCAGTTCTTCCCTGTGTGAAAAAATAGGTGCTCAGATTTCGGAATTTAAAAAATATCTTATTGACAAAGATAAGATTTCAAGTCTTTCTGAAGATGAAAAAATAAATAAAAATCTTAAAGACAAACTCAAGGATTTAAGTTTTATATATAAAGAATACGAAGAAAAAATAAAAGATATTTATATGGATTTTGATAATCTTATAAAAACTGCTTCGGATAAAATAATAAACGAAAAACTTTTTTTAAAAGAGAATATATATATCGACTCTTTCACAGGTTTTACAGGCGATGAACTGTATATGATTAAAGCGTTTTTGCAAAATGAGAGTAATGTATTTATTACGCTTTCAGAGATTAGCGGCAGATGCGAAACCTTTGGAGATTTATCATATACTGTACATAATACAAAAAAGAAACTTATAAAAGAGGCATCTTCTATAGGCTTAAAATGCGATGAGATAGTGCTTAAAGAAAGTTACATTAAAAATTGCGACATAAGATTTTTAGCAGATAATTTTTCACTTTCCCACGATAATAATTATGATAAAACTCCTTCTCATATTATACTTAAAAAAACAAGGAGCATTAATAAAGAATGTGACCTTCTTGCGTCATATATAATAAAAACGCTAAAAGAAGATAAAGCGCGTCTAAACGAAATGGCTGTCATTATTCCAGATATGAAAGAATATGGCCCATATATAAAAGAATCGCTTGAAAAATTCGGGCTTACATTTTATTCAAATGAGAAAAAATCCGTTTATGATATGCCTGTTGCATCACTTCTTAACAATGTGTTTAACATAGTTTTGTCAGGTAACAGAATGGATGTTATTTTAGGGTATTTAAAATCGGGATACTTTTTTAAAAATTGTCCTGATTTAATATATAAATTCGAAAGATTTATTTTAAAAACCGGTGTAAGAGCATATCAGCTTATGGGAAAACCATTTTTGGAAATACTTGAAGAAAAGAAATCTTTTAATTTTAAGATTGATAATGAAGAAGGTCTTAAAATAGTTTATGATACTGCAATATATCCTATAGTAAAACTTAAAGAAAAGATTGAAAATTCAAAAACCTCTAAAGATTATTCTCTGGCACTTTATGAATTTTTCACAGATATTTCTATTGATAAAACACTTATAGAATATTCTAAGGAGTATGAAAAAGACGGAGATCTTGTAAAAGGCAAACAACTTATTCAGGTTTATAATTATATTTTGGAAAGTCTGGAGAGAACAACACTTATACTTTCCGATTCTTTAGTTTCCTTTCTGGAATATAAAAATATTATTATTTCAGGGCTTAAGAATAAGAATATCGCATCTGTTCCCATACTTTATGACAGTATATTTATAACCGAACCGTCCGGATTTTTTAACGATTCATATAAATATATTTATGTTTTAGGGGCAAATGAAGGAAAATTGCCGTCATTTGATTTTACTGATGGAATAATAAACGAGGACGAAAGAAAAGTTTTAAAAGATATGGGGATAGAACTGTCTATGAGCCGTGAACTTAAAATGATGGAATCAAATTTTAAAGTTTACGATATTATAACTTCCCCTGAAGAAAAGTTATATATTTCCTTTTCAGATTATTCAAAAGGTGCCTCCGAGCAGACACCAAGCGAATTTGCAAACGAAATAAAAGAAATGTTTAAAATAGATGCGAAGTATGAAAAAGCATTTTATTCTACAAAAAGGAACTTACTTAAAGATACTTTAACATCTTTTTCTAAAAAAACTATGGAGGAAGAAAAGGATAATATAGCATACCTTTGCTATGATAAAGAATATTTAAAGATAATTAAAGATACGCTTTTAAAGATAAAAAATCCTGATTTTAAAAATGTAAGTGTAAGTCCTTCGAATATTAAAAAACTTATAGGGGATACCTTAAGAGTAAGCACAACCAATATGGAAAAATACAATAAGTGTGGTTTTTCTTACTTTATTCAGTATGTTCTTCGCGCTAAAGAAAACGAAGAATTTACTATAAACAGTGCTAATTTAGGTTCTGTAATGCATCTTATTTTAGAAAAATTCTCTAAAGTTTTAATGAAGGATAACAAGGATTTTTCCGATGTAACGGATAGTTACATAAACGAAAAACTTGACAAAATTATAAACGACTCGATAAAGGAAACTGAAAACGGAGTTTTCGCTTCGGATATAAAAGGCGAGGTATACAGAAGAAGGCTTAAAGCAACAGCATATAAAACGATAATGTTACTTAGAAAACATTTTATTTTGGGAAGTTTTAAAACAGTTGGGTTTGAGGTTGATTTCGGAAAAGAGGAAAGCGAAAATCAGGGTATTATTTTCGATGCAGGAAACGGCAGAAAAATAATCTTAAACGGTGTTATTGACAGAGTAGATAAATATAAAAAAGATGACGATGAGTACATAAGAATAGTAGATTATAAATCTTCAGAAAAAACTCTTGATTTTTATGAAGTAGTGCTTGGTCTTAAAATGCAACTTGCCATCTATCTTATGACTGCTATCGGTACTGAAAGAATAGATAAAATAAAACCGGGCGGAATGCTCTATTTATCTTTAAAATCTCCTCTTATAAGTATTGCATCGCCTACTGATACGGATAAATTTGAGGCGGAAATAAGAAAAAAAATTACTATGAAAGGTTTTTATCTTAATTCGTCTTCTATTGCTGAAGCGATGGATAAAAACTTAAAAGATAACAAAATATCTGAAATAGTGGATATAGAACTTGACAAAGAAGGAATTCCTAAAAATAAAAACACTTTGAGTATAAAGGAATTTGAAACGCTTTTAAAATATGTAAGAGGAAATATTGAGGATAAAGGAAAGAAAATTTTTGATGGTAAATTTCCGATACTGCCAGTAAAAGAAACAAGAAGTACTTCTTGTGATTATTGCCCGTACAGCAGTATATGTATGTATGACAGTGATAATTTTGAAATGATAAATATTAAAAAATTGTCAAGAGACGAAATATTTGGAGTAGATTAAATGTCAGATATAAAATTCAGTAATGAACAATTAAAAGCAATTGAATTAAGAAATTCTTCCCTGATGGTTTCTGCGGCGGCAGGTTCAGGGAAAACTGCTGTGCTTGTTGAACGAATTATAAGAAAAATAACTGAAGACTCTATTGATGTTGATAAAATGCTTATAGTTACTTTTACAAACGCTGCAGCACAGGGAATGAAAAGAAAAATAAAGGCTGCAATAAAAGAATGCATAAAAAAAGACCCTGAAAATGCAAATTTAAAAAAACAACTTTTACTTGTTGATAAAGCGAATATATCAACAGTTCATTCATTCTGCCTTGATTTAATAAAAAAATATTCGCACATGCTAAGCAAGGAAGTTCCTAAAGATTTTTCCCTTATAAACGAAACGGAAAAATCTCTTATGATGAATCAGATTTTAACTGAGATTATATCCGACTGTTATGAAAAAAACGAGGAGGATTTTATAAAACTTTTAGATTGTTTCGGGCAAAATAGCAGCGACAGTAAAATAACTTCATTAATTATTATGATATATAATTTTTTAGTAAGTATTCCCGATTACAGAAAATGGGTTTATAAAAACCTTGATTTAATTTCAGGAAAAAGTGATTTTTATAAATCAAATTATGCATATTCCTTAGAAGAATACTTAAAGAATGTTATGAAATCATCTTACGATAAGTATTCTTACGCTATTTCCTATATAGAAAACAATCAGGATATGGCAGGATACTATGACCTTTTAAAAGAGGAAAGGCTATACTTTGAAAAAGCACTTAAAATCAGTGGCTTAAAAGAACTTATTTCCCATATAGGAAAGATTGAGTTTACAAAACTTCCTTCTACTAAAAAGTCAATTTATACTGAACTTTGCCAGGAAGTGCGAAATTCTGTAAAAAAAGCAGTAGGAAAAATTAATGAACATTATTCAAATGAAATAATTGAAATAAATTTGAAAAATTCCAAAGAATATGGTATAATAAATAAATTGTTTGAAATTGTGCTTTTGTTTGACGAAAAGTTCAAAGAAGAAAAATATCAGTCAGGTTATCTTGACTTTAATGACTTGGAGCATCTGACAATTTCACTGCTAAGCGTTGATGGAAAATTAAAAGAAGAATTTTGGCACTTAAGGGATAGTTTTGAGGAAATCTTGGTTGACGAATATCAGGATACTAACGATGTTCAGGAAGCAATTTTTACCCTTTTAAAAAAGGAAAATAACTTGTTTACTGTTGGCGATATCAAGCAGAGTATTTACCGTTTCAGACATGCTAACCCTGATTTATTCCTGGAAAGAATGGATGACTATAACCAATGTAAAACGGGGGAAGTTGTTAATCTTAATGCTAATTACAGATGCCATCAGAATATTGTCGATGCAGTTAATATGATTTTCTCTTTTATAATGAGTAAGGAACTTTCAGGAATTGATTATAAAAGTGCGAAACTTATTGCAAAAGGTGACTTTTCAGATGTTGACAAATTAAAAATGTCCTGTGATGTTAAGATTGCCCTTACTGATAAGTCGGACGAAGACGAAGATTTCGAAAAAGAAGCAAAGATAATTGCAGATTCAATAAATAAGTTAATAGAGGATAAGGATATAAAAATAAAAGGGCGTTCTTTAAAATATTCGGATATTACTATACTTCTTAGAAGTTTTAATGAAAAGTCGTTCGGTCTTTTAAAAGAACTTACAAAATATAATATCCCTGTTTCCTATGAGGATAAAACCCAGTTTTTTGATACTGCGGAAATAAAAAGTTTTATATCTTTACTTAAAATAATTGATAATCCTTATGATGATATTTCCTATATAGCGGCTCTCAGAAATATATTTTTATATTCGGATGATGACCTTTTAAGGCTAAGGCTTTTAAGTAAAAAAGCGCCTTTTTATGAACTTCATAAAAAATCAGAAGACAAAAAGGATAAAAAAGTTATCTCATATATTGAATTTTTAAGAGATTTTTCCAAAAAATACGATTTAAAAACTCTCATTACAAAAATTTATGAAGATACTTTCTATGTTGAATATCAGACGGGGTATATAGGCGGCCATAAAAGAAAGGAAAATTTGGAAAGGCTTATTGATATAGCATCAACGTTTGAAGAAAATGAATATAAAGGGCTTTATTCTTTTATTAACTATATAGATAAAATCGTATCAGGAAAAACTAAAATTGCAAACCCTAAAATAGATGACAGTAAGGATACTGTTAAGGTTATGTCTATTCATAGCAGTAAAGGATTAGAGTTTCCTGTTGTCATACTCTCCGGAATGAATAAGCAGTTTAATAAACTTGATTTTAATTCGGATATAGTTTTAAGTTCAAAACTGGGGATAGGCTATACTTATGTTGATTACGAGGGGCAGTTTAAATATCCGTCCATTTATAAAAATATTATATGCGAAGAAGAATTAAAGGAACTTCTTTTGGAAGAAGAGAGAATATTATATGTTGCCTTAACCCGTGCACAATATAAACTTATTATGACAGGGTGCGTTAAAAAGCCTTCAAAGGCAGAATGGTTTACTAAGTTTTTAAACGTAGGTGTAATGAATGGCGATACCGTTACATATACTGATTTTAAAAGTATGAATTCATATTTTGACATGACTCTTCCTTCACTTTTAAAAGAGAAAAATAAAAATGATGATGGTATATATACAGATGGTGAATGGTTAAGTTTAAATGACGGGATGATAAAAATTTATGTATATGACGACTTAAGTTTAAAAACCAAAGAGGAAGAATATAATTATTCTATAAAAGATATGAAAATATCTAAAGAGCAAAAAGAATTAATGGACGAAAAATATCTTTATACTTATTCATCTTGCTTTAAAAACATTCCCAAGAAAATTTCGGTAACTGAAGCAAGGAAGATGCTTCAGGATGACGATACAGACTATGACTTTAATCCTGCTGATTCAATCTATGTACCTGATTTTCGTAAAGAGGCATCAATCAGTGCAAGAGAAAGAGGTACTTTAATACATTATGTATTTGAAAATATAGATTTGGACCTTCTTAGAAACACTGATAACAAAATGAAGGTAATTTTAGATTTTATATCACAAAATAATTATATAAAAGATAAACTTACTCATTATGATTTAAAAAAAGCGGAAGCATTTTTTGATTCCTATATCGGAATTAAAATGTTAAGGGCAAAGACTGTAGAAAGAGAAAAAGAATTTTTAGTTAAAATTCCTGCAAATGAAATATATAAGGATTTAGGGGATAAATCAACTGATATGATAATTGTGCAGGGAATAATAGACTGTTTCTTTGTTGATAATAAGGGGGATATTTATCTTGTTGACTATAAGTATTCCAAAGAATCAGATGAAATAATAAAAAAGGAATATGAACCTCAGATAAGTCTTTATAAAAAGGCACTGAAAAAATCTTTAAACTTAAATTCCTGTAATATAAAATCATTTATATGGAATGTCGAAAAAGAATCTTTGATAGAATTTTAGAAAGGAACTTTAAAAAATGGAGAAAAAAACTAAACAGCAAAAATATGGGCGGGTATTTATCTTAGTACTTCTTACTTTGTTTTTTATATCTTTTTCTGCTTCTGCACTTATTATTATAAATTCCAATAAACTTGTTTTTGTTTCAGATATGGAAGAATATGAGGCAATAACAGAGGGGCTTAAAGATAATGAGGATAAAGATCAGAAGATTATTGATTTAACCGAACAGGTTGAAAGATATAAATCAATGTATGAAAGTTTATCCGATGAAAATAAAAGCTTAGTTAAAACCAATCAGAATCTGACATCAAAAGTTTCAAACTTAGAGAGTCAACTGAAAAATGCTTCTTCTAAACCAAAAGATGAAGAAAAAGAATCAGGTAAAGAAGAGGATAATGAAGACGATAAAACAACTGACAAGGAAGAAACAAAAGAAACAAGTAAAAATACTTCGGGGAAAAATAGTTCAACAAAAAATACAAAACCGAAGACCGACGAATAATTATGAAAAAAAGTTTAATTTTTATATTCCTGATCATTATTTTTATTGGAATTTTATGGGGAAATTCTACTAACTTAAGTAAACCTTATGAAAAAATAGGATATGCCCTTGATACACAAATAAGAATAGTTGTATATGATAAAGGGGCAGACTCTGATATAGTAAACAAGGCTTATAACGAAATACTAAGGCTTGAAAAAATTCTTTCAAACTTTAACGAAAGTTCCGAAACCTGTATCCTTAATGAAAAAGGAGAACTTACAGTAAGCGATGAACTTAAAAGTGTTATTCTTTCAGGTATTGAAATAACAAATAAGACTTTTGGAAACTATGATTTAACAATTTATCCGTTATCTGAAATATGGAATTATAAAAATAAAAAAGTTCCGTCTTTAGATGCGATTAAAGAGGCAAAAAGCCTTATAGGAGCCGAAAATATAAAAATTTCAGGCTGTAAAGTAACTTTACTTAACAATGCTAAAATTGATGTGTCATCTCTGGCAAAAGGTTATATAGCAGACTCAGTAATTGATTTACTAAAAAATAACGGAATAAAAAACGCACTGGTTGACGCAGGAGGAAATATAAAAGTTATAGGAAGTGCTAATGGGAAAAACAGTTCTTTTAAAATAGGAATAAAAGACCCGAACAAGAAAGAAACTGATTCTATAGGATATATACAACTTAAAGATAAATCAATTGTAACATCAGGAATTTATGAAAGAAATTTTACATATGAAGGTAAACTTTATCATCATATTATAAATCCGCATACAGGTTATCCCTCAGATAGCGATGTTATAAGTGCTTCTGTAATATGTGAAAATTCAATGATTGCAGACGCTTATGCTACAGCGCTTGTTGTTATGGGAGCAGATGAGGGGCTAAAACTTATAGAGCAAAACGAAGATTTGGAATGTATAATGGTAAAAAAAGATAATACTGTTATTTTATCAAGCGGAATAAAAGATTTCAATTTAACAGATGACAATTATAAAATCGGAGGTTAATATGTACGATATTGCAGTAATTGGCGGAGGACCGGCAGGAATGACGGCAGGACTTTATGCCAAAAGAGCAGGTCTTAGCGTGGTTATACTTGAAAAGAATTTTTTTGGCGGTCAGATTGTTAATTCTCATAAGGTAGATAATTATCCCGGACTTCCGGGAATATCAGGCTATGACCTATCGGATAAATTCATAAATCAGTTAAAAGAATTAGAAGTTGAAATGAAAAACAAAAATGTTGTGTCCTGTGATTTAACAGGGGAAATTAAAAAGATAAATTTAAGAAAAGAAGAAATTCTTGCCCGTTCTGTTATAATTGCAACAGGAGCAAGACCGAGAAAATTAGGAATTTTGGGTGAAGAAGAATATATAGGTCTCGGAGTTTCTTATTGCGCAACATGTGACGGTGCTTTTTATAAGGACAAGATTGTTGCTGTTAATGGCGGTGGTAATACAGCTCTTGACGATGCACTTTATCTTGCGAATTTTTCAAAAAAAGTGTATCTTATTCATAGAAGAGATACATTCAGGGGTGCAAAAACTACCCTTGATAAAATTAAAAAGAATGAAAAAATAGAAATTATAACAAATAATGAAATAACCAAAATAAAAGGAAATGAAAAATTAGAAAGCATAGTCTTAAAAGATAACAAAGAACTTCTTATTGATGGACTTTTTATTGCAATAGGCAACGAACCTGAAACCGAAATTTTCAAAGGACAGGTTGAACTTACAGAGGGTGGATATATTAAAACTAATAAAAATCTTGAAACTAATCTTAAAATGGTTTATGGAGCAGGAGATGTAGTCGATAAAAAATTAAGACAGGTTGTTACTGCACAAAACGATGGTGCTATAGCGGTTAATGAGATAATTGAAAGGTTGTAAAAGAAAATTACGGAGGGGAAAAATATGGGAAAAAATTTGCTTGTAGGTCAGTCAGGTGGTCCGACTGCTGCTATAAACGCTTCACTTGCAGGTGTTATATCAGAAGGGCTTAAATCAAGTAGTATAGAAAAAGTTTACGGTACAAGATACGGTGTTGAAGGTATTATAAAAGAAAATCTTATAGATTTATCATACTTTTCGGATGAAGAAAAGATAGAACTTTTAAAGCAGACTCCTTCAGCATATCTTGGCTCATGCAGAAAAAAACTTCCGGAAATAAAAAAAGATGAAAGTATCTATGAAAAGATTTACGAAGTATTTAAAAAATATGATATAGGCTATTTCTTTTACATAGGCGGAAACGATTCAATGGATACAGTTAATAAACTTTCAAAGTACTTTAGCGAAAAAGACCTTGATGTTAAAATAATCGGTGTTCCTAAAACTATTGATAACGACTTGGCTCTTACCGACCATACTCCCGGTTACGGCTCAGCTGCCCGTTTTGTAGCAAATACTGTAAAACAGGTTGCCCACGATAACAGGGTTTATGATATGGAGTCCATTACAATTTTGGAGATTATGGGAAGAAATGCAGGTTGGCTTACTGCCGCTGCAGCACTTGCAAACGATGAAAATCATACATTTTGTGATATTATATGCTTACCTGAGGTAAGTTTTGATATTGATAAATTTGTTGCAAAAATTGAAGAAATCATTTCAAAAAAGAAACATGTTATTATCGCAATATCTGAGGGAATTAAAAACGAAAAAGGCGAACTCATCTGCGATTCAAGTGCAAATTTAAGAGAATCGAATGATGGATTTAATCATGCTCAGTTAGGTGGAGCAGGAAAAACTTTAGAGCTTATATTAAAGGACAGGCTTAAATGGAAAACAAGATCAATTGAACTTAGTACTCTTCAAAGATGCTTTTCAGTTGCAGGTTCCAAGACTGATATTGACGAATCTTTTAATGTAGGCAAGGAAAGTGTTAAATATGCTCTTAAAGGATATACAGGAGTTATGATAGGCTATGTAAGAAAAGATACTGAAGATTACCAGATAGAATATGCACCTTTTGATACTGATAAAGTTGCAAATTTTGAAAAATCAGTTCCTCTTGATATGATTACCGATGACGGATTTTTTGTTACCGAAAAATTCTATGAATATGCAAGACCATTAATAGACGGAACAAGGGATATCACTTATAACGACGGGACTATCAGTACCTTAACAATTTAAGAAGGATTTTAAAATGAAACTAAAGATAGAAAAAAAGATACTTAATTTAAGACAAACTTTTTTACATATATTTATATTTTCACTTATTTTATCTTTAATGCAGACTTTTATGCATATAGGTATAAGTGGTATAACGTCATTTTTAGATGCTTTTAATCCGATTATACTTATCATAAACTCATCCTTGTTTTTTATTGTAATTTCATTTTTAGTATTTTTAACAGGGAAGTTTCACATAAGTTTTATCATAATGAGTGTAATTACCCAACTTTTTTTAATAGTAAATCACTATAAAATTCATTTTTTAAGTGTACCATTAAAAGCAAGCGATTTGATTTTAGGAAAAGAAGCAACAGGGATGCTTGGTAATTATACCATACCGATTAGTATTAAAGTTGTTTTAATTACATTATGTTTAATACTTTTATGTGTTTTTGCATTTAAGTATTTAAAAAACGAAAAGATAAAAATTACATATAGACTCTTAGGAATTATTATAACACTTTTAGTTTCATATTTTTCCTGTAATTACTTTTACTTAAACACAAAAATTTATGACTCTGTCACATTTTTCTCAAATGAATTCAGCGAAGTAGATGTTGTTAACGGGCATGGATTTTTCTATTCGATGGTAAACGGGATAGGAAGAACAAAATATCAAAAGCCTGACGGTTACGATAAAGAGAATGTTAAAGCACTGCTTGATGTTAAAAAAACCGATGAAAGTTATCCAAACGTAATTGCTGTAATGAGTGAAGCGTTTTTTGATATAAGAGAAGCAAAAAATATTAAGTTTAACAAAAACCCTCTTCCTACTTATACCCAACTTAAGAAAGAGGGGATTTATGGCGATATTATCGTACCTGGATTTGCAGGGAACACGTCATCAGCAGAGTTTGAGTTTTTAACAGGAGTAAATATTTCTTTAATTGACAAAGGAATGCCTGTTCCTTATAAAACATTTCTGACTAAGAAAGCATATTCTCTTGTCCGTCATTTTAAAGATGAGGGGTTTGATACAGTCGCAATGCATCCCGGTTTTAAATGGTTTTATAACAGGGGAGTTGCTTACAATGCGTTGGGATTTAACCGTACAATATTTATAGAGGATTTGGATTATAAACCTTCTATGACGAATTACTACGCAAACGACTCGGAAGCGGCAAAAATGATTATTAACGATTATTCAAAACATCTTGAAACTAACTATGATAAAGGTTATTTTAATTTTACCGTTACCATTCAGAATCATGGACCGTATATGACTTATGATACCGAAAAAGAAGACATAACAAAACGTATTGACTCTATGACTGATTCCGAATACTATACAGTTGATAATTATGTTCAGGGTTTAAAAGATGCAGATGATTTTTTAAAAACTATAAAAGAATATATTGATTCTATTGACAAACCGACAGTTGTTGTGTTCTTTGGCGACCACTTGCCATATATGGATTCTGAACTTAAAATATATGATTTAATAGGTTATGATATAACAAGTGGTACTGAAAGTTCCGTATACAGAAAATATAAAACGCCATATCTTATTTTTTCAAACAGTGCTTTTAAGAAAGATATGTTAGAAAAAGGAAAAAGTGTTTTAAGAGGAAAAAGGCAGACTATATCTTCAAGTTATCTTGCAACAGAACTTTTAAGATATATGAATGTAAAAATGCCTCCGTACTATGAATACATATATAATCTTAAACAGGATATAAATGTTTTTTCTCCTCATTTTTATATGAAAAAAAATAAATTTTCCTATGAACTAAGTGATAGTGAGAGTGAGAAAGTAAAGGTTTTAAAAGACTTACAGTATTATAATATGATGGAGTATGGTAAATAAATGGACAAGTTTGATATAGTTGTAACTACAATGTTCGGCTTAGAATCAGTGGTAGCAAAAGAAATAAGGGATTTGGGATATGAAACCAAGGAGGTAACAGACGGAAGAATTACATTTTACGGTGATTTTGAGGCTGTTGCAAGAGCGAATATGTGGCTAAGATGTGCCGAAAGAGTTTTTATTAAAGTAGGCGAATTTAATGCATATACTTTCGATGAACTTTTTGAAAAAACAAAAAGTTTAGACTGGTCTCAGTGGCTTTATAAAGACAGTGAGTTTCCTGTTAACGGGTTTTCTCACAAATCGAAACTTTTCAGTATAAGAGACTGTCAGGCAATAATAAAAAAGGGAATTGTTGAATCATTAACTAAAAGTTATAAAATAAACTGGTTTTCTGAGAGCGGAAGTTTATATAAAATTGAATTTTCAATTATAAAAGATAAGGTAACCCTTATGATTGAAACATCAGGAGATAATCTTCATAAAAGAGGATACCGAAGGCGTTCCAATATGGCACCTTTAAAAGAAACTATTGCTGCTGCGATAGTTAAAATGAGCAGATTCAGTTATAATGGTTTGTTTTGTGACCCGTTTTGCGGTTCGGGTACAATCCCGATTGAAGCGGCAATGATAGCAAAAAATATTGCACCGGGTCTTAACCGTCATTTTGCATTTGAAAGTTTTAAACAAATGGATAAAAAATACTTAAAAGATGCAAAAGAGGAGGCATTATCTCAGATAAGAAAAACTAACCTCAAAGTTATTGCATCGGATATAGATTATGATTGTGTGGATTTAACTATAAATAATGCAAAACTTGCAAGAGTAAATGATGTTATTTTAGTAAAAAGACTTCCTGTAGCAGAGTTTAAAAGTGAAGAAACCGGCGGAACTATCGTATGTAATCCACCTTATGGCGAAAGGCTTTTAGATATAAGGACAAGTGAAAAAATAATAAAAGATTTAGGAAGAGTATATAAATCGTTAAACGGATGGAACTTATTCGTTATAACACCTAATGAAAAATTTGAAACATTAATAGGAAAAAGAGCAACCAAAAAGAGAAAACTGTATAACGGTATGATAAAATGCGACCTTTATCAGTATTTTTCAAAGGCAGACAGATTATAGTTGCTTTTAAGATTAAGGAGGAAAAGAGAATGAAAAAAGCAGTAATAACAGTTATAGGAAAAGACAAGGTAGGTATTATCCACAATATAAGTGGTATATTAAGTGAAAGTAATATTAATATATTAGATATATCCCAGACAATTATGGGAGATATTTTTACTATGGTAATGATGACAGATATTTCAAATTCAGGTTTGGATTTTTCTTTACTTTCAGAAAAACTTGAAAAATCAGGAAACGAAATGGGCGTTAAAGTAACTATATGTTTAGAAGATATATTCAACGAAATGCATAGAATTTAGAGGTGTCAAAAATGATTTCAGGAAAAGAAGTAATTGAAACTTTAAATATGATTGAAAAAGAGAATCTTGATATAAGAACGATTACTATGGGGATTTCTCTTCTTGACTGTGCTTCAGAGGACCATAAAAAATCAATCACAAAAATTTACGATAAAATAATGTACCTTGCAAAAGATTTGGTTAAAACAGGGGAAAATATATCTAAAGAAATGGGAATACCTATTATAAACAAAAGAATTTCCGTAACACCTATTTCTATAGTTGCAGCATCTTCCGATGCGAAAAGTTATGTTCCTTATGCAAAAATGCTTGATAAAGTGGCACAAGATACAGGCGTTGACTTTATAGGAGGTTTTTCTGCCCTTGTTCACAAAGGCTATACAAAAGGGGACAAGATTTTAATAAACTCAATAGGCGAAGCAATAGCAGAAACAAATAAAGTATGTTCTTCGGTTAATGTCGGCACAACTAAAGCAGGAATAAATATGGACGCAGTAAGAGAAATGGGAACAGTTGTAAAAGACTTAGCCGAAAGAACTAAAGATAAAGACTCTATCGGTGCATCAAAATTGGTTGTATTCTGTAATGCTCCCGAAGATAATCCGTTTATGGCAGGTGCATTTTTAGGAGTGGGAGAACCTGAGTGCGTCATAAATGTCGGAGTAAGCGGACCAGGTGTTGTTAAATCTGCACTTGAGAAAGTTAAGGGCGAAGATTTTGCAGTAGTTTCTGACACTATAAAGAAAACTGCATTTAAAATAACAAGAATGGGGCAGATGGTAGCAAGAGAAGCCTCAAAGCGTCTTAATGTACCATTTGGTATAGTTGACTTATCTTTAGCACCAACCCCTGCAGTGGGGGACAGTGTTGCCCATATATTAGAGGAAATGGGGCTTGAAAGATGCGGAACTCACGGCACAACTGCTGCACTTGCTCTTTTAAACGATGCAGTTAAAAAGGGTGGAGTTTTTGCAAGTTCGCATGTGGGAGGTCTTTCAGGGGCATTTATTCCCGTGAGCGAAGATGCAGGAATGATAGAAGCAGTTAAATGCGGTGCACTATCCTTAGAAAAATTAGAGGCTATGACCTGTGTTTGTTCAGTAGGTCTTGATATGATAGTTGTTCCTGGCGATACTTCGGCTGAAACAATTTCTGCAATTATAGCAGACGAAGCGGCAATTGGTATGGTAAATTCCAAAACAACTGCTGTAAGAGTAATCCCTGCAGTCGGAAAAAACGTTGGGGATATGGTAAACTTCGGTGGCCTTTTAGGGTATGGACCTGTTATGAATGTAAGTAAATATTCATCAAATGAATTTGTAAACAGAGGGGGAAGAATTCCCGCACCTTTACAATCACTTAAAAATTAGGCGGTAGTATGGATAAAAAAAGCTATGTAAAACTGGAATTTGATAAAATAAGAGAAATGCTTTCTTCAAATTGTGTAATAGAACCAAATAAAAAGAAGGCTTTGTTACTTGAGCCATTTTCCGATATTTCAGATTTAAATTTTAATTTAAACGAGGTAAATGACGCATATTCTCTTATAATAAAAAGAGGAAATCCACCTATTTATCAGATAAAAGATGTTATTTCGCATATTAAAAGGCTGGAACTTAGTGCAACACTAAACGCTAAAGAACTTTTAGATATAGGTAAACTTTTAAAAACAGTACGTCTTTTAAAAGATTATGCGTCGGAAGATAGCGAACTTGGTGTTTACTTTGATAATCTTATTATATTAAGAGGTTTGGAGGAGGAAATATCAACTAAAATTTTATCAGAAGAGGAAATTTCTGATAATGCAAGTATAAAATTATATGCTATAAGAAAAAAGATAAAAGCAACGCAAAATAAAATAAAAGACACTTTAAATAATATTATCACAAGTCCTGCTTATCAAAAATTTCTGCAGGACCCCGTTGTTACAATGCGTGGCGACAGGTTTTGTCTGCCTGTTAAAATTGAGCATAAGGGTGATATAAAAGGGATTGTTCACGACACTTCTTCCTCAGGGTCAACCGTGTTTGTAGAACCTATGGCAGTAGTTGAAATAAATAATTCCTTAAAAGAAATGTTTACAGAAGAAGAGAAAGAGATTGAAAGAATACTTTTTGATATTACTTCCTTGTGTTCTTTAAATAAAGACCAGATTTTAAATAATTATAATATTGTGTGTGATCTTGACTTTTTATTTGCCAAAGCGAAACTTGGCGTTTTAATGAAAGGAACACGCCCTGTTGTAAATGAAAGAGGTTATATAAACTTAAAAAAAGCAAGGCATCCTCTCATTGACTCTTCAAAAGTTGTACCTATTGATGTAATGCTTGGCGGTCAGTTTGATGCTCTAATCGTAACAGGACCAAACACAGGTGGTAAAACAGTTTCCTTAAAAACTGTGGGACTTCTTAATTTAATGGGACTTTCAGGACTTATGATACCTGCTCTCGATAAAAGCGAGATATCAATGTTTTCGGATATTTTTGCCGATATAGGTGACGAACAAAGTATTTTGCAGTCCTTATCAACATTTTCTTCTCACATGGTTAATATTGTAAATATAACAAGGAATGCAGGATATAACTCATTAGTTTTATTTGATGAACTTGGGGCAGGTACTGACCCTGTTGAAGGAGCGTCACTTGCTATTGGAATAATTGAGAGTTTGAGAAATGTCGGTGCAAAAGTAATGGCAACCACTCATTACAGTGAACTTAAACTTTATGCTTTGTCAACTAAGGGAGTTATGAACGCAAGTTGCGAATTTGATGTGGAAACTTTACGCCCGACCTACAGGCTTATAATAGGAACACCGGGTAAAAGTAACGCTTTTCATATATCTGAAAAACTTGGCCTTAGTGAAAAAATCTTAGAGAAAGCAAAAGAACAGTTAAATGAAGAAAATATAAAATTTGAAGATGTGCTTTCTGAAATTGAAAAAACAAGAATTGCCTTAAAGAAAGAAAGGGAACTTGCCAATAAATTTAAAATTGAAGCAGATGAACTAAGAAAAAAACTTATAGAACAAAAAGAAAAAAGCGAAGAAAAATATGCTAAAATTATTGATAAAGCAAATGAAGAAGCAAGGGAAATACTAACTGAAGCAAAAGAAGAAGCGGAAAGCATAATTAAAGAATTAAGGAATTTAAGAAAAGAACAGAATCAGCGTGAGTTTGACAAAAAGACTACAAATGTTAACGAAAGACTTTCTAAGAAAATAAAAGAAAGAAGCGTTAAAATTTTAGATAATAACAAGAAAGTTATAAAACCTGTTAATCCGAAAGACCTCTTAAAAGGAACGAGTGTCAGACTTATTGACCATGACCAGAGTGCAACAGTAGTAGAACTTCCTGACAGTGACGGAAATTTAGTAGTAATGGCAGGAATTTTAAAAATAAGAACCAATATATCAAATATTTGCCTTGATGATAATGTAATAAAGAAAGAAACAACTTATACAACATATAAAAAGGCAGAACTTAAAAATAAAACTATTACCACCGAATTTGATATAAGAGGGCAGACGGCGACTGACGGTGTAATGGACGCTGAAAAATATATAGATGATGCCGTAATGTTAAAGTTAGAGAAAGTATCAATTATCCACGGAAAAGGAACGGGAGTTTTGAGAGCTGCTGTTCACGCAATGTTAAAGAAACACCCTAACGTTAAATCATTCAGATTAGGTCTTTTCGGCGAAGGAGAAGACGGGGTAACAATAGTTGAGTTAAAGTAGCCGTCGGATGCTACAAGTGAGGAGATAACAATGAAAACTTTTATAAAAAGATTATATGCAGGACTTATAGATGCATTTTTTATAGGTCTTCCTGTAGGTATAATATATTATATATTTATATGGCAGTCTGCCAAAGCAGGAGATTTTAAAATTTCGTATAATGAACTTCAGTTCAATATAACCTCTGTAACAATGATGCTTTTATTTATATATTATATCGTTTGCGAAATAATAGGGACAAGTGCAGGTAAAAAAATATTTAATATAAAACTTACCTACAAAGGCAACGGGGCAATAGCGAAAATCTTAAGACCGTTTTTTAAGATTTTAACCTTGTATTTCTGGCCACTTGCCGTTCTTTCTGTATTTTTACCGGAGCATTTACCTTTTTATGATTATATTTTGAAAACTAAAGTTGAAGAGGTTTAATTAAAATGATAGATTTAGATAAATTGAATGAAGAAATAGAAGAAATAGGCGAATATATAAAAGAAGACGATTATGACGGAGCGTATGAAATAATCGAGGAACTTTTAAAAGAATATGACGGAATGTATAAAGAAACTGAAAATGAAAGATTTTTTGCTTTTGATTCTCCTATCCAGTTTTATTTATACGATATGTTCTTAAAGTCGGATAAGTATTTAAGAAGATGTGATATAGACTACAGAACCCTTTATTTATCAAAAGGTCATATAGATATGGCTTATGATAGATTTTATGAGTGCGAAGAAGCACTCTCAAAGGCGCTCTACTGGAATCCAGTTGACCCTAATGTTTTTTATGAACTTGCAAGACTTTTTATAAAAACAAAGGAAATAAATAAACTTAAGATAGTAATTAAAGCCGTGAGAAACTATATACTCGACAAGGTTTCTTACGCTAAATATTATGCATATTTAGGTGAGTTTTACAGATTGAAGGAAGATTATAAAACTGCTATTGCACTGTACTATGTGAGTGAAAGTATTTTAGAAACTCCCGTTGCAAAGGAAGGCATAGAGTATATTTTGGAAAGAGAAGATATTCTAAATCCTCCTGCAACCGAAGAAGTAATTGAAACATTAAAAAAAGATGAGTTTGAATTTAACTTAAATTCTGAAGTTTTAGGTATGATTTATGATTTATCTTATGAACTTTCTAAAAATCTTAATAATAAGAGCGCAATGTATTGCCTTGATGTTTTATATGAACTTACAGATGACGAAAAATATTTAAGGGAAAAAGAATACTTAGAATAAAATGCATTTATTCAATCAGGAATTAGGAACATGTGTTAATTAGGAATGAGGATTTAGGAATTAGGAATAAAGGAAATGCAATTATGCCATACGGCAATTGCATTACCGTAGGGGAGGGTTTCCACGCCCTCCCGAAACGTAACAATTAAAATAATCCCAATGGATTTAATGGGAAATAAACCTTAAAAACCGCAAAAGGCTGTATAGCATCTTTTGCGTACATTCATTCCTAATTCCTAAATCCTCATTCCTAATTTCTTGCTGTTTATATAAAATTTAAGTCCTCCGATTACTGCAAAAATCAAAGATAGTTTAATGGTAGCATTAAAAGCGTATTCACTTTTATTAGCATTATAATCGCATCGTATATCTAAATCAAATGCACCTTTTGAAACTTGTGTTTTATTTTCGATAATTCCAAGAAGAGGGTATATGGCAGAGGTAATCACGCCGAAGGATATTGCACGAAATGCCGCGTCACCTTCTGCACATATTATTTTCAAATAAAGGTTTTTAACTTTTGTTTTAGAAAGTATATAATTTACTGTCTTTAAACCTTCAGATATAATATGACAATAATATTTTATTTTTTGAGAAAATGAAAGTTCTTCTTTTTTCTTTTTCTCATTAGAGTCTTTGGACTTTTTACTTGTTCTTTTATTTGATTTATCACTGCGTTTTAATAAATCATGCTTTATAAAAAGATAGGAAACTTTAAGTTTAAGTTTTTCACCTTGATTTTTTTCAATATATAAAGTTGCAGGAATACATAAAAGAATAAGGATAAGTGCAATGATTGAAAAAAGAATAATAAGAATATTTAAAATTAAATTCATATTAAACACCTCGTTAAAAAAATTATAACATAAGAAGAATTAAAATACAATAAGGGGAAAATAACAATGATAAAAAATTTAATACCCACAAAAATTTTCAAGGGAGAAAATATAATTTTAAATAATCAGGACGAAATTATTATAGGTAAAAAAGCAATGATTATAACGGGTAAAACATCAGGGGAAAAATCAGGGGCTTTAGACGATGTTAAAAAAATACTTGATGCTAAAGGTATTCCTTACTTAGTATATAATAAAATTTCAAATAATCCAACAATAGAAGAAACGGTTGAAGCAGGGGAAGAAGCAAGAAGATATAATTGTGATTTTTTAATCGGCATAGGAGGAGGCTCACCGCTTGATGCAACAAAAGCAATAGCCGTTTATGCTAAAAATCCTCCGAAAGAAAATTCTTCTTTTGATGTTTATGATATATTTTTAAATAATTTTGAAAATGAGCCTTTGCCAATGATTGCAATTCCAACAACTGCAGGGACAGGCTCAGAAGCAACTCAATATTCAATTCTTACATTGCATAAAGAAAAAAATAAAAAATCATTTGCGTCGGACAGGGTTTTTTATAAAAAAGCGTTTATTGACGGAAGATATACCATAAATCTTCCTTTGCAAATTGCACGAAATACTTTTGTTGATACTTTGTGCCACTTAATAGAAGGATACACAAATAAAAGAGCAAGCAAAAAAACTGACTCTTACGCATTAGCAGGACTGGAAATTTTAAGTTCTCATAAAGATAGATTTCTTAATGGAAAGTTTGATATACCTTCCTGTACGGAACTTTTATACGCATCAACTATAGGCGGTGCGGTAATTGCTCATACAGGTACAACTATTATTCATTCAATGGGATATCCGCTTACTTATTATAAAAACATTCCTCACGGTCAGGCTAACGGAATAATTTTAAGAGAATATTTAAGAAGAACAAAAGAAGTCAGTAAGGATAAAGTAGAAAATATTCTAAAAGCATTAAACTTTAATTCACAGGAAGAATTTGAAGAATATATAGGCAGAATAATAGAAATACCCGACAACATAACTTTTGATGAAATATCCGAATGGACAAAGACTACCATACAGTCTAAAAATGCTTTGGTCTGCCCGTTTGATGTTTCTTATGAAAAAGAAGTTGAAATATTTAAAAAATGTTTAAAAATATAAATAAAATTATATAAAGGGGATAAATTATGGAAAGAGAAAAATTGTCATCGCGACTTGGTTTTATTTTGATTTCAGCAGGCTGTGCGATTGGTCTTGGAAATGTGTGGAGATTTCCTCATATAACAGGTCAGTACGGCGGTGCTGCTTTTGTACTTATTTATTTATTTTTCTTACTTGTACTCGGGCTTCCGATTATGACAATGGAATTTTCAGTAGGACGAGCGAGCAGATTAAGTGTTGCCAAGTCTTTTGAAAAGTTAGAGCCTAAAGGCACAAAATGGCACATATTCGGATATTTTGCTATGATTGCAAATTATCTTCTTATGATGTTTTATACAACAATCGGTGGATGGATGCTTTTATATTTTGTTAAAATGGCATCAGGAGAGTTTGTGGGTAAAAATCCCGGTGAGATTGTAACAATTTTTGAAAATATGGTTGCAAGCCCTGAAACGCTTGTTATATGGATGATAATAACCGTTTTGTTAGGTTTTGGAATTTGTGCTATGGGACTTCAGAAAGGCGTTGAAAAAATTACAAAAATAATGATGTCAAGCCTTTTTGTTATAATGGTAGTTCTTGTTATCCGTGCCGTAACTCTTCCGGGTGCTTCTGAAGGTCTTAAGTTTTATCTTCTTCCTGATTTTAAGAAAATGGCTGAAGCAGGAGTTTTTGAAGTAGTATCTGCTGCTATGGGACAGGCATTTTTTACTTTAAGTATAGGCATCGGCTCAATGGCAATATTCGGAAGTTATATAGATAAAGACAGGGCGCTACTTGGTGAATCTTTAAATATACTTACTCTTGACACCTTAGTTGCTATTTTGTCAGGTCTTATTATTTTCCCTGCCTGTTTCTCATTCGGAGTAAGTGCAGACAGCGGTCCGAATTTAGTATTTATAACTCTTCCAAACATTTTTAATTCAATGGCAGGAGGAAGAATATGGGGTACTTTATTCTTTATATTTATGTCATTTGCTGCGCTTTCAACCGTAATTGCAGTTTTTGAAAATATTATATCCTTTGCAATGGATTTATGGAATTTTTCAAGAAAAAAAGCAGTTATAATAAATATATTTTTAATAATAATTTTATCCTTGCCTTGTGCACTTGGATTTAATGTTTTAAGTGGAATAACACCTCTTGGTGCAGGCTCAAATATTATGGACTTAGAAGATTTTATAGTAAGTAATAATCTTCTTCCATTAGGCTCTTTGGTATATCTTATATTCTGCACAACAAGATATGGCTGGGGATGGGATAATTTTATAAACGAAGCAAATACGGGAAAAGGTTTAAAATTTCCTAAATGGTTAAGAATATATGTGACATATATTATGCCTCTTATTGTACTGTTTGTATTTATACAGGGGTATATAAGCAAATTTTAAGGTGTATTAACATGAAAAAGACGTTTGCAACTATAATGCCCGATAAAATCGGTTCATTTTTAAAAGCAGATAAGTGTATAGAAAATCTGGGACTTAATATAACAAGAGTTAGTTATAATAAGTCTTTAGATGCCCATATGCTTTTTATCGAGGTCGAAGGCGATAAAGATAAACTTTTACTGCTTGAAAAAGAACTTATTGATTTGGGATATATTAAAGATGAACTTAATACAAAAAATATTATTTTAATGGAGTTTCGCCTTGAGGATAAGACGGGGGCGTTACTGCCAATCTTAGAACTTATAGATAACTATAAATTCAATATATCATATATGAGTTCTAAAGAAAACGGCAGCGGATTTCAGGACTTTAAGATGGGGCTTTTAATAGAAAATGAAAAAGAAGTATATGATTTTGTAAATCGTGCAGTCAAGTTATGTCCTGTAAGAATTTTGGATTATAACAGCAGTGAAAAAAACCTTGATAACACAGTGTTTTATATATCTTTTGTTAACGAGATTTCCAAAAAAATGGGTTTGAATGATGCGCAAAAAAGAGAACTTTTAATAAATTCAAACCTTATTATGCAAAATCTTGACGAGCAAAATTTACCGCCATATAAAACATTTGATTACATTGGTAAATTCAGTGAATGTTTGATAAAATACAAAGGCGAATTTTACAATCCGAGAATAAGTGAAATTAAAATATCTCATGATGTGTATCTTTTAATTATTGAACCGCCTTGCGGAAGTAATACTTGTGTGTTCGTATGCAGTGATATGCTCGTATTTGTTGATTCGGGATTTAGTATATATAAGGAAGAACTTTTAGAAATATTAAGGCAAAGAATAAAAGATTTTGATAAAAAAAGTAAGAAGCTTCTTCTTACTCATTCCGATGTTGACCATATTGGGTTTTTAGATTATTTTGATAAAGTATGGATGAGTAAAAACTCAAAAGTGAATCTGGAAAATGTATGGCAGGGTAAAAATGGTTTCAGAGAACAAAACGATAAACATGCTCCTTATGTTAAAATAAGCAAAATTTTATCAGGGTATAAACCTACTGACTGTAGCAATTTTCAAGTTATAGGAGAAAAAAATGATTCAGGCCTTCTTAGTTATATAGGTTCTGTAAAGGTTGGCGACTTTACATTTGAAACTTATGAAGGTAAAGGCGGTCATACAAGCGGCGAAACTGTTTTTATTGAAAGAAACTTAAAAATTGTATTCTCAGGAGATTTATATATAAATATCGAGGATTGTATCAAAGAACAAAAAGAATTTAATAAAATTGCTCCTTATCTTATGACATCGGTGGATTGTGATCCGGACCTTGCAAAAATGGTGCGAAAAAGAATAAAACCTCTTTTGGAAAAAGGGCAGTGGACAGTTATAGGTGGTCACGGTGCACCGTGCATCTGGGATGTATGCGACTAGTTATCTTTAAGTAAAAATAATTTTACAAACAAATCATACTTAATAGTATGATTTGTTTTTTTTCTAAAATATTGACAAAATGCAATGAATAAGTTATAATAGTCTTAAAATTATAAGGGAACTTTTTCCACATATATTTTGTCTAACAAATAAAGGCAGGGGATATTTATGGCAAAATTTGAAAAAATAATTAACGGTAATTTCAATGAAATATTACATAGAATTGAAGATGGTATTCTTAATGGCAGTGCATCGGCAACTCTTGAAGATAGCAGCGACTTTTGTATTGGAGATACCCGATGCAGTGTCAGAGTATTTGAAAGATACAGTTATATGGGTTCAAATCGTGTGAGCCTTAATGTAACTTTGTTTGGCAGCGGAGATACTATTCAACTTTCGGCTATTACCTCCGGCGGAAGTCAGGCGATGTTTTTTAAAATAAATACTTTGGGAGAAGAAGCGTTTTTGAATAAGTTAATAGATATACTATAAGGAGCGATAATGGAATGAAAAGAATAGTTAGTTTATTATGTATAGTTTTAATTATGTTTTCAATGACGGTTACTTCCTTTGCAGGTTCAATAGATGTTGATTTGGTTTATGAAGATGAAGCGTTAGTTTTTATTGGAACTATTATTGATTATGAAATAACTTATGAGGAAAAAGATTATCCAAGCACAGAATACACATTGACGCTTATTCCCGATAGAAAAATAAAGGGCGATGTGCAGATTGGCAAGTCTTTAAATTTTGAAAAGGTCAGAACAGGTTCGACTAAACTTCAAAAAGACACAAAATATCTTTTTGGATATGTGAAAGAGGAACTGTATATCTGGGAACTTGAATCATATAATAATTTACTTGATTGGGAACTTGACGATTATACTGATAAATCCATTATCCTTAAAGAAAGACACAATGACTCTATCAGCGGTGGTGTGCAGGATTTTCTTAATGAAGGCGTTTTTGAACGTGCCGAGATAGAAAGACAGGATATTGGAAACCGCATAAGTTTTATGGAATTTTTAAATAAAGAACCATCATCTCAAAGTTCAGAGGTTAAAAAAGTAATCCTGCGTTATCAAGACGAAATCTATGCAGTTGATGTTTATGAATTTGAAAAAGCTTCCCAGAAAATTATGATAACAAATGTAAAAAATGCAACTCTCCATGATATAAATGCAAAACCTGAACAACCCGATCCTTATGAAACAAATCTCTATATTGAATTACTTGATGAAAATGAACAAATGGTATCCTATGCTGCTGTATCAAGACATGGCGAAGTTGACAGATACACTTTAATGATGAGCAGACTTATGCAAAAAGATTACAAGATGGAAAAAGAGGATTTGCGCAAACTGTATTCACTTCTTCCAAAAAATGTTCAAAAAAAGATTATAGTGCCTGAAGAAAACACTGTAAAGCCATTGGAACTTTCCGATACACCTGAAAATAATTATGATTTTTGGTTGTATGGTGGAGTAGGCGCAATCTTTATAATAGCATTTATAATAGGTTTTGTAATAAAGAGAAAGAAATGATATACGGAAGGTGCTGATGATATGTATATAGTATTTGCCGCTTTTTTATTTATTGTATCATATCTTATCCAATTGTTGCTATGTTTTAAAACTGTAAATAAACATATCAAACTTATTCCTCTATACTTATGTGTGCTTGGTGAGATATATTCGATATTGTTGTATGTGGAGTTTTTTGGATTATATGATGACGGAAGTTGGATGTCATTAAAGGCGGTTATTTATTCCGTTTGCTTGGCAATAATTGCTTCGGGATTATTTGTTGCAAAAATTACTTATAGCATGGCAAAAAGGAGGAATATTAAATGAGAAAATATATAGGCTATATACCGGCAGTATTGTTTACCGGATTTTATCTGTTTATGGGATTAACGGGTGCAAGCCTCACATTATCAATGGTTTTAGTATGGCTTTTGTGTTTCTTTCTTTCTGCTTTTTTACTGCATAAAGGATTGTTCTGGGGCGGAGTGTTTGGATTTATACCTGCAGTAAATATGCTCATTATGGGTGGAGAATACAGAGGTCAGGTTATAAATATTGAGATACCGTTAGGGATCATATTACTTCTTTTTTATATAGTTTTTAGTATATATCTTTTTAAGAAAAGACATGATGAAGACAGGTGTAAGACGGAAACTAAGGAGGTAGTTTTTTTAGCGATTAAATTTTTACTTACAATTGCCGTTTTAATGGTAAGTGCATATGTTGCTGTCCTTTCGGCATTGATACTTACATCGGAAGGGATAAATTCTATTATATCAAGTGTAGGAATGTTTATTGTTCCATCGTTATTTTTGCCTCTTATCTGGCTTAAAAAGCGAAAGAAATACTTTTTAATATGGCTTATACCTGCTGTAATCTATTTTATCGCATTAGGTGTCAATTACGGAATGATAAAGTATGATGAAAGCATTACTATAAACACATCTCCAAACATAAATATTCATGAATATCTGCCATTTAAAGAAGAATCCAAGATTGTAAATAAAAGAAGTGAAACATTGCAGTTTACAGATAATCTTCCTAAAATTGACGGAGCCGCTGCACTTTTCCCTGTATATTCAGCATTTGTAAACGCAACCTATCCTTATACTACATATATAAATGATGGATTCTTTGAATACAATAATACTCCTGAAGGCTATCGTATGCTTGCTAATAAGGAAACTGATATATTTATCGGAGTATATCCGTCAGAAGAGCAGAAAGCGTATGCTAAAGAATGTAATGCAACTTTTGAATATACACCTATCGGAACTGAAGCGTTTGTTTTCTTTGTACACAAAGATAATCCTATTGAAAATCTTACAACTAAGCAAATACAAGATATTTATGCCGGTAAGATTACAAATTGGAAAGATGTCGGTGGAAAAAATGAAAAGATTGAAGCATTCCAGCGAAATGAGGGCAGTGGAAGTCAGAGTATGTTAAAAAGATTTATGGGAGATACACCTATCATGGAAGCCCCTAAAGAACTCAAGAATGATTTAATGGCAGGAATTATTGAGAGAGTGGCGAATTATAAAAATAAGACAAATTCAATCGGATTTTCTTTTAGATTTTATGTTGAGGGAATTATAAAAAATCCTGATATTAAAATGATTTCTGTTGACGGCATTAAGCCAACTGCAGAGAATATTAAAAACGGAACATATTCTGTAGTAACACCAATATACGCCGTTACATACGAAGAACAGACTAATGAAAATGTTGACAAACTGCTTTATTGGATACTGTCTGACGAGGGGCAGAACATCATTGAAGAAACAGGATATGTCGGAATATTAAGAGGTACTGACTTTGAAAAAGAAAATAATAGTAATTAGTATATCTTTAATTGTACTCTTTATGGTAATATGGTCTTTGATGGTTATAACTGATTATAACCGTGCAAAAGATATGAAACCTCCTTTGTTTGCATACTATAGCCATAACCAGTATGGTGGTGGTTTTTATGATGGATTGGGTTATAGTGTATGGGCGAGGACAAAAGCATTCAATGGAGTGGATCATGTGCTTTATGATATGCACTTTATGATGTTTGGCAGAGGCAAAAATCAGAAAAAAACCATTGCTGACTTTTATTTTAATCATTATCTGTTGCTTGGTGACAGTAAAGAGTCAGTTTTTAGTAATATAGAAGCACTTGAATATATTGTGCCGCAAAAAGACAAAAATGAGGAAATTTATTCTGAACATGCATTCATTGACGGCTCGAGAACTATATTAAATCTTGTCTTTTATAAAGATGTTATGATTGGATTTGATTATCAGTTTGATAATTTTGAAGTTGCCTATGATTATGCTGCTGCACTACGCAGAGATTTAGAATTGACTTTTGATAAAAATCCAACTCAAAGAAGCAGCAAACTCTTTGACAGTATTAAGGATGATACTATGCTGCATTCCGATTATTCATATTGTGAATACTGGACAATGGGTTCTTATAATAATAAAAAAGATAATATAGAAAAAATATTTGAAGATAAAAAATATTCACGGGCAGACATTTGTTTTGAGTTGAAAATAGTTGATGAAAACAATGTAACAGTATCAACTCGAATAGTTTCCGTACTATGAGGATAATAGAGTTATGAAAAAATTTGGTTGCAGTAATTATCAGGATTATATTCCTGTTCCTGTATATGAAAGTAATCCCGAATATGTTGAGTTTTATAAAAAAGCGTGGGAAATAGCCTTCAAGCACATAAAACATATTGATGGTATGCCTCAGACTCCTTATATGGACGAAGCATTTTGTGATACTCAAGTTTGGATATGGGATTCCTGTTTTATGTCACTTTTTTGTAAATATGCAAGAGAAGTTTTTCCAGGTGTGGAAACTTTTAATAATTTTTATGAAGTATTGTATGGCAAAAAGAGGTTGGCAAAAATTATTCCGGGGAAGAATGAACCTGACTGGACAGGAGCGATACCCGGTGTACCTTATGAGATGAAAATTCATATTGCAGATAATCCGCCGCTTTTTGCATGGGCAGAATATGAGAATGCATTGATGAGTGGGAATAAAGAATATATAAAAGAACTTCTTTACAATAAACAGTTTTTGCAAAAACATTATGAATGGATAGAAAATCTCAAAGCACCTGTAACTTGTGACGGTGTTATGCATCCTACCTGTCTTACATCATATAAATACGGATATAAGTGGGAGGGCGGAAGGTCTGGTATGGATAACACTCCAAGAGGAAGAATTGGAGTGCATGCCTATGAGGAAAGACCTAACAATCCTGATATGTTCTGGCTTGATGCGATATGTCAGCAGGCTTTATCTGCCAAAATGATTTCAGAACTTTTTAAAATTATTGACGATAAAGAAAATTACGAAAAATGGAATAGCCTTTATACTAAAAAGAAAAACATTATAAATGAACTTTACTGGGACGAAGAAGATGGATTTTACTACGATATTGATTGCAATACTCATAAGTTCTATAAAGTAAAAACCATTGCTTCTTACTGGACACTTACAGGAGGTATTGCAAATAAAAATCAGGCGAAGAAACTTGTAGAAAGACTTTTTTGCGAAAACGAGTTCGGAGGAAAAGTTCCTTTTGTTTCACTTTCAAGAGATGATCCTGACTTTATAGATGAGGGGGAATACTGGCGAGGCGGAGTATGGCTTCCTACTGCTTACGCAACCCTTAAGGGACTGGCTCGTTACGGATATTTAAATAAAGCCCGTGAAGTTTCCGAAAAACTTCTTTTACATATGATAAAAACTTATAATGAATTTGAACCTCATACTATATGGGAAACATATTCGCCTACCGAATATAAACCTGCAACTGATCCATACAGAACGGGAACTTTTGCCCGATCTGATTTTTGTGGGTGGTCTGCATTAGGACCTATTTCGGTATTTATAGAATACATTTTAGGATTTTATAAAATTGATGCCTTTGAAAAGAAAATATATTGGCTAAAACCTGACGATTATCAAGGTAAAATAGGTATTGAAAATCTTCGTTTCGGAAATATTGTAACGGATATTATATGGGACGGAGAAAAATACATTGTTAAATCAAACGAACCATATACTCTTGAAATCAACGGAAAAGTGTATGATATTGTTTCGGGAAATAACCATTTTTAAAAGTGTTAATTTTTTAGAAACAAACATTACAGGTAATAACAATATTTTCGGGGGATAGGTAAAATGAAAAGAAAAATTACTTTAATTATGCTTATAGTAATTATACTTATGATTACAGGATGCAAAGACGAAAAACAAAATAATCTTTATCTTCCTGAAGCAAAGAATGATAAAATCTATACAACCATTGGAGGTAAAGATGACAAACATAAGGGCGATGGTTATACTATTACAGTTCCTGTAAAAGATTATCATTATGAAAAAGAGTATGATGACGGGGCTTTAGAAGAGAAATGGGAATATACCAAAAATGATGATATTAAAATCAAAGTAACAACATATAAAAATACAGACGAAATAACAGCAAGAGGAAGATTTTTAAGAGATAATGACGATTATATTTTTGAGGATATGACAGGATACTCTCTTTGCGGACAGGAATCTGACGGAGATACATTATGGTTTAATATCCATAGTTCAGGAAAAACAGTATATATCGTTTCCTGGGAATTTCCTGAAAACACAAGCAAAGATTTACAAAAAGAATTATCAAGTATTGCAGGAACATTCACTCTTTCAGAATAAGGGAGGGTAAAATCATTATGGGAAATATTTTTGGTAATATAGTTAATCTTACCTTTGCATTAGTCGGTGGGATTATAGTTATTGGAATTATCATAAGAGTAATAATAAATCTAATTACAAATGAAAAAAGTATAAAAGCAACAGTTATTGACAAGCAAAGTTACGACAAACAAATATACACAAAAAGTCAAGCGCCATTTATACGGAAAGAATATGTTATAACTTTTCTTTGCGGGAATAAAAAGAAATATTTTAATGTATCAGAATTATCATTTGGAAATTATAAAGTTAATCAAAAAGGAACATTAAAGTACAAGGGAAATAGAATTGTTGATTTTAAGTAGTGTGAGGAGGTTGAAACGATGAAGAAAATATTATCAATTATATTATCAATCACAATGTTGCTTTCTATAGCCACGATTGCCACTGCAGACGGAATTGATGGACCAATGCAGAAAGCAAAACTCAAAGTCGGAACAAGTGCTGATTTTAAGCCATTCGAATATTATGACGACAATGGCGAACTCACGGGATTTGATATTGACCTTATGAATTACATAGGTGAAAAAATAGGCTTTGAGATTGAGTTTGTGAATATGTCATTTGACAAACTCATCCCCGCAGTAGTTAGTGGTGAGGTTACTTGTGCTATTTCTGCAATTACAGTTACCGAAGAAAGAGAAAGTGTTATTGATTATACAAGGCCTTATATAAAATCTCAATATATTAATGATTTGGGAGAGAAACAAGTAGAAGAATATGCAGTAGTTTTTCCTGATAATTCAAAAAATAAAGCAAGAGTAATAGAGGCATCGGGAGATCCTAATCTTTCAAAATATATGCTTGTTGATAATGCAATTAAAGAACTTACAGAGGATTTAACTATTGATAAGTTAATTGAAGAATACAGGCTTAATGAAACCATAGATTACACATATTCTGCTATTGAAAATTCAAATAAAGACGAAGTTTCAGATAAAGAAATCCCAAAATATGATACTTGGGAAGAAATAGGACTTGTCAGTCCATATCCGAGTGAATGGGCAAATGAAAGTGTAATTAAAGCACAAGCTCTAGAAATTTTAGAAGAAGATAAAAACTATTGGTACAAAAATCCAATAACTCGTGAAGAGTTTTGTGAATTGATTTATAATGTAATTTATAATTACTCTAAAGTCGATATACCACAGGTAGCAACAATACCTCTTGCTGATACATCAAATGAGAAAATAAGAAGCCTGTACTGGTGGAGAATAATAAACGGTAAAGGAACTTTTACTCAGGAACCTGTTATAAGTCCTGATGGTGTAGTAAAATCTTATCCAACACTTCCTGTAATTGCACCGAAAGATTTTCTTACACGCGAAGAAGCGGCGACAATTATAGTCCGTATGGTAAATAGATTTTTCCCTATGGCAGCAACTGAAATGTGGTTTGAGTATGATGATATTAACGAAGTTTCTAAATGGGCATCAGATTCTGTTCAGACAATCAGTAATTTAGGATTTATGAAGGGAACTAACAATAATAAGTTTGCTCCTAAAGAAACTTTGACAATTGAAGAGGCGATTGTCATTCTTGTAAGAGTATATGCAAGCTCCGGCGTGAGTAAAAATGTTATTGGCGGTGCAGACGAATCGACAGGTATTTTGGTAGGAGAACAAAACAAAGAAGATAATGATAAATTGATATATGGTTACCAAGTAGATGACACAGGAAAGATATTAAACTTATCAGAATTGAAGAAATTTTATATAGAGTTTGCGATGGATAACAGAATAGATTTTATTCCTG